>CAMWLH010000190.1 GCA_947175045.1 uncultured Clostridia bacterium
GATTAACACCGTGGGCGATCTTTCAAGCGGCACGGTGGGCGCGGACGGTATGTCGGCAACGGGTTCGGCGGGAGCTGCGGGCACGTCGGGAACTGCAGGGACTTCGGGCACTGCGGGAACCTCGGGCACTGCCGGTACTTCAAGTGTTGCGGGAATTTCAAGCACTACGGGAACCTCGGGTTCAACCGCTGTCTCGGGCACTTCGAGTACCGTTGTAACTCCGGGCTCCGCTGATACGGAGAGCACCGCGGGTATCACTTCGGGAACTCCAAGCACCGCGGGCACAGAAAAAGCAACCGACACCGCTGTCACTGTCCCGCCTTCCGCTCCCTCGGAAAGCGGCGAATATGCCCCGAGCTATATCGGCGGCTCGTCAAGCGGTCATGACAGCGCGGACAAGTCGCTTTTTGACTCGTACGCGGAAATGTCGGACGGACTTATGGGTGCTCCCGAGGCTACGCCCGATATGGGGTATTTCGACGCTGAATTCGGTGTCGGATATTATGACGATATGGTGATCGACCCCGATTACGGTTATTATGAGCCGCAGCCCGAGCCCCCGCAGGCGGGTCTGCTGACGGGCGGCGAGTGGCGCGACAACGATCACTGGAGCGACTGGAACGCGCTGTATTCCTCCCGCGGCGACTGGAGCATATACAAGGAAAGCTGGAGGATATCCTTTGACAACCGCATAGCCGTAAGGGTGACATCAGACGGCGAGCCGCTTGAGGGCGCAAAGGTATCCTGCGGCGGAATGAGCGCCGTAACGGACAACAAGGGCAGAGCCTACCTGTTCTACACTGCGTTGAACGGACCCACCGAGCCTATAAAGGTATCCTACGGCGATATCACCGAGGAGCTTGACGGGGTTATCGGCGACGCGGAGCTTACCTGTGAGCTTTCGGGAGCGGTGCGCGGCGAAAAGAAGCTCGACCTGATGATAGTGTGCGACACTACGGGCTCTATGAGCGACGAGCTGGTATATCTCCAGGAAGAGCTTAAGGATATCATAAACCGCATACAGCGCGACAACAGCAATATTCCCACCAGATTGAGCGTTAATTTTTACCGCGATGAGGGCGACGAGTATGTCGTGTGCGAATACCCCTTTACCGAGGATATCGGCGCTGCCGTAACGGAGCTCGGCAAGCAGTACGCGGAGGGCGGCGGGGACTTCCCCGAGGCGGTGCATACCGCTCTTGACAGCGCGATAAACAATCACGACTGGAATGAGGACAGCGTAAAGCTGATGTTCCTGGTGCTGGACGCGCCTCCCCATGACGACCCGCAGATAATCGACAGCGTAAACTCTCTTATCATGCAGGCGGCGGAGCAGGGCATACGCATTATCCCCATAGCCTCCAGCGGAATTGACAAGTCCACCGAGTATCTTCTGCGGAATATGGCGTTCGTTACGGGCGGAACATATACGTTTCTCACCAATGACAGCGGCATAGGCGGGGATCATATCGAAGCCACTGTGGGGGCTTACAATGTGGAACGACTGAACGATATGATGGTAAGAATAGTAAACGGATACCTTAACAGCTGACAGCTCCGGTGCTCTGCGGTTTAAAAACGCTGTCAGCGGCGCAGGCTTAATTACATTATTATTTCAAAAAACATTCGGAGGATATAAGCCTATGTTACAATCCAAGTTAAAAAAATCTGTCGTGATAGCGCTTGTAATTGCCGTGGTTGCTCTCTTGTCGGAAATATTATGCATAATGCGTATAGCGAAAACGGTCGAAAGCAATCTTGAATATTCCGAGATCGCCCTTGTGAAGCTTTGCGCAAATTATGCGTGGGGAGCGCAGGAAACTGTTTACATCCTGACCTCGGACGGAACGCTGTATTTCGACGACGATCTAACGCGGGATTACGGTGAAAAATCAATTTATGGGGATAACGTTCACGAAAGCCTTACGGAATGTGTTTTGAGCGCCATCAATGAAAACAAGTCTGTATATCGCGGCGAGGAAAGACCCGAAATATTGAATACCCTTATAACACTGACGGATTATGAAAGCATTGACCTTAAGCTGCGTCATTCGGCATATGACATGGGAACAACGTCATACTGCGTGCTGCTTATAAAAGATGACAGCGCCAAACTGATTGAAATGAAACAAACGGGAGATTATTCATCGGCAGCGCATAACCCCATAATTGAAATAATCTGCACGACATTTGATATGACGCTTTCGACAATCAATAAAAAATTGGGATAAAATAACCCGCCCCTTTCATTTCAGGGGCGGGTATATTTTTACGATTTATCGTTATAGTCCTCTCCGGTGCGCTCTGAAATTATATACCGCGGACGCGCCTTTACTTCAAGGTATATCTTCCCGATATATTCGCCGATAACTCCTGTCGAAATAAGCTGAATGCCGCTTACAAAGCAGATTATGCACACCGTGGAAGCCCAGCCCGCTACCGTAAGCCCCAGCAAAGCGCTAACAATTGCCCAGATTATCCCGATAAAGCTTATTACCGCTATAACCATGCCGAAACTCATAATCAGCTTGATGGGCTTGATGGACAGGCTGGTTATCCCGTCCAGTGCCAGAGCAAGCATTTTAGAGAGCGGATAGTGACTTTTTCCCGCAAGCCGTTCATGGCGCTCATAGGGTACGGATGTGCTCTTAAATCCAACCAAGGGCACCATGCCGCGCAGGAAGATGTTGACCTCCTTGTACTCCGCCAGCTCGCGCAGAACGCGGTTGCTTATCAGTCGATAATCCGCGTGATTGAACACCACTTCCGCGCCCATTGCGTTCATCAGCTTATAGAAGCTCTCCGCGGTAAAGCGCTTGAAAAAGGTGTCGGTGTCCCGCTTGCTGCGCACCCCGTAGACCACCTCGCAGCCCCCGAGGTACTCCTCCACCATCTTGTCCATGGCGTTGATGTCGTCCTGTCCGTCGCAGTCGATGCTGATGGTTATATCGCAGTTGTCCTTCGCCTCCATCAGCCCCGCCAGCACGGCGTTCTGATGTCCGCGGTTGCGGCTCTGGGATATCCCCATAAAACGGCTGTCGGTCTCAGCAAGGTTTTTTATGATATCCCAGGTGTTGTCCCTGCTGCCGTCGTTCACAAACATAATGCGGCTTTCCTCCGATATCTTCTTTTCGTCTGTCAGCTGCGTCAGCTTGTCCAGAAACAGCTTTGAGGTTATCGGCAGCACATCCTGCTCGTTATAGCAGGGAATTATCATTATCAGCTTTGGAAGCATTTCGGTTTATCCTTTCAATATTCTGTGTATCATTGTAAATCATTTTTCCGTCCTTGTCAATATAATTGCCCGAATTTCAGCATTTCAACACAAAAACCCCCGAAAAATTCGGGGGCTTTTATATACGATTTTAATACTCAACGCAGCCGGGCGCTCTCTTATGCCATGGCAGATAGTTTATGGGATTGTACCAGACGTCATTGATACGCACCTCAAAGTGCAGGTGGTTGCCCGTTGCCACACCCGTCGCGCCTACGTCGGCGATCTGCTGACCCTGAGTTACCCGTTCACCCACTCCGACATGCAGATAGCTGCAATGACCGTAAACTGTCACGATACCGTTGTCATGCTCTATCATAATGCAGTTTCCGTAGCCGTAGTACCACTGCGACAATGTGACCGTTCCCGAAGCCGCGGCTATGATGGGAGTTCCGTAGGGAGCGCCGATATCAATGCCCGAATGCCCGTAATATCCGCCGTGCCCGTACACCATCTCATTGATCTGACCGCCGTCAGAGCCGCCGACAGGCCAGTAGAACTCTCCATAGCCGATGCCTTCCTGAATGCTTATGGGAAGATCGTCGGGCAGGGGTTTCGTGCCGTCATAAATGATCTCCGTCACGGGGTCGGTCACGGTGATCCTTGTGATCTCCTTGCGGCGAACCTCAACTCCGTTTATGTAGGATACGTTCGCGGTCACTCTGTCCGTCCCGGGTACACCATCCTGATAAGTCGTATAAGAGCCGACATAGTGGGTGCTGTCCTCGTAATGCTCCGTGTCATAGTCGGTGTAAACGTCGTAGGATTCCAGCCTTGTTACCGTTACCGCGAGGAAAGGCTCCTCCTGGTCGATAAGAAATCTGTCGCCCACATATATCGTAGTATCCTCCGAAAAGCCCGGGTTCAGCGCCGCAAGCTCTTCGTAAGTCATTCCCAAGGTATCGCATATCGCACTTGGGGAATCCCCCTCCTGCGCGGTATAATAAGCCGCCACACTGCGCTTTGAGGTGATAAGCCTGATTATCGAATCCTCCGAAACAACGCTCTCCGCAAGGTAGAGACCCGGCTCAAAGGTTATCTCGTTTTCAAACTGCACCATTTCGCCCTCTGTTCCGCTGCGCCATACGTCAAGAAGATTATCCAGAGTTTCCTCAACCGCGGTCTTATCCTCGAGCGCTCCGTAGAAGGAGCTGCCGATATACATTCCGTAGCCCTCGATTATCTCCGCGTTCATGGAAGCCAGCAGCTTATCGGCGAGCTGATACTGGGTGAGAGTGCTGCCGTGACCTACTATGTCCACCTCATAGGCGGGCACAAAGGTTATGGTCTCAGTGTTGCTGTCCATATAGTTTATACGCTGTTGAACTATCTTTTCCGCGTCGGTGAATATCGTTTCGTCGGTTATGTAACCCATAAAATCGCCGTTTACGGTGAGCTTCAGCGCATAAGCCATCGAGCTTGCGTAAGTCACGATATTAAACAGAAAGACACAGCTTATTATCGGCAGCGCGTAGTTGCATATCGTAACGGCTATTCCGCGCTTTCCGAAGATCATTCTTCCCGTGACCCTTATCCGTGCCGCGAAGCCCTTCAAAGCGCTCTCCTCGCTGGCGTTTCTGATCTCCGTGCGTCCCATCTTGATCGCCTTGCCGTAGCGCACAAAGGGTCTGCCTATAAACTCTCCGAACCGCCTGAACACCACCGCCAGGAACTCGCACAGATTTATTATCCCGCGCACGATAAATTCCAGCACTATCATGCCCAGCCTGCCGAGATACCCCAGTGCCGCCATCATAGCCGCAAACAGATACTCGCCCACATGGCTAACGCCGTTGCTTATATGTTCT
>CAMWLH010000191.1 GCA_947175045.1 uncultured Clostridia bacterium
ATATCATATATTCGAATTTTTTCAATACATTTAGCGCAAGATGTCGAAATCCTGCGCAACGTGTAATTTTATTGTCAAAACTACCAAAAACAAACGATATATTTTAGGCAATATAACATCAACATGTTAAACTGAAAAACGCCCCCGAGGAAATCCCCGGGGGCGGTAAACTTTATAGAATTACTTTATATCAGAAGCCTTGACCCAGCCTGTAACGTTCTCCGCAACAGGCTCTTTCCCGACATTGGCAGATTTAGGGCAGATACGTAGCATGCCGTCGATCTCCTTGCCGTCATAGAGGTAGTAATCCCCCGTGACGAAGCAAATCGCGGTTTTCGAGGTACACGACGCGTACAGCCCCACATTGGACAGCGTGAGCTTTGTTCCCGCTTTATATGCATTTGAAGCTGCCGCGGAGCCTGCGCCGTTCGTGGTTATGTAGGTGCTGAATCCTGCTGCTTCCAGCTTTGCCGCCATAGCTTCGGCGTTTGCTTTTACCCCGAACGCTCCCACCTGGATTTTGTACAAGCCGTCAGCCTGTGTTACAAATGCGTCGAATCCCGCCGCCTTGACCTTGGCGAGCTGCGCCTCGGCGTTCTCCTTAACGGAAAAAGCACCTGTCTGGACGCGATACAGAACATCGGATGGAGTCGTTCCGTTCAGTCTCGCGTTGACTTCCCACGCGATCTGCCCATGCAGACTGTACAGATAATCGCCGGGGCAGCTCTTGTTCGCGAACCAGCGGTGAACCGTCATATTCTGCTTGTCCACCTGTCCTATAAGCGACTTGTCGCCTTGCCATTTCAGTTCCTTTATGCCGTTGCGCTTACAGATATCCGTGCATAAGGTCGATCAGAGCAGCGTATGCCTTATCGGAAATATGCCAGCCTGTGCTTTCGCCGCCGTCATTGGCGACCTCGATTGTTACGGCTCTGTGGTCGTTGGAAGCCGATGAGGTACACCATGAGCGGTTTTTCTCCTCAACATACATCGCGATTCGACCGTCCGAGCCTATCCCATAGTTCGAGGAAGCCTGCTGAGAAGCCATCGCGAAAATCTCTCCACAGGTCTCGACCGAACAGTCGCCCGCCATGCAGTGAATGCTTACAGTGTCAATTTCATGCGTTCTGGTTCCCGAATGATTCGGGCTTAATTTTGTGTAAACCACAAGAGAGCTATTTGTGTATGCCATTATATCCCCTCCATTTCCGATGGTTTTATAACAACGTTTTCCCACTTTTTATAGGCATCAAGATAAAACTCATCCTTGTCACCGTTATAAGTGATCTCATAGTACATTCCGTCGGATACAGTCGTACTTGCTAAAGCTTTATTATTCTGCAAAGTCTTACAGTTCCAGACAATGTACACATCATCGGGGGATATCGCCTTGTGGTTGGTGGCATCTGAATGCTCATTAAAATAGTCAGATACAACTTTTTTGCATATTTCTGTGAATTTATCACTCGTCATCGCTGTTCTCCTTTCCCTTGTTCGCCGCGTCGGTAAGCCCCTCGCCGATTATGTACCCTACTACCGCCGCGGTACTCATTATTGAGCCCGAGACCTTATCCGCGGTATCCTGATTTCCTCCAAAAGCTATAATCAGACCCGCGACCAGCCCTGCCACGGATACCCACAGCTTTCGGCTGGTCAGTTTTCTTTGCCAGTCGATCTTCATGAAAATTCTCCTCTCTACATTCCGAAGTGAGCCATCGTCCGCAAGGGAGTAGCCACAATAGTTGTTGAGCAGCCCGCGAACCTCCGTCCAGTTCCCGAATTGTCCCGCGGGACTATACTTGGCTATCGTTGTGCGTATCTCGGAGATATGTCCGCCGCTTGTACACAGAGTCGGAATCGGCTCGTTCAGCGGCTTGCAGTCCTGATTATTCCGCAATATGCACAGATGGCTTTCTATCAGCACGTTTCTGTCCTTTGTCGTGACCGTGTGCAGCGGGGAATTTACCGCCGAGCCGTGATTTTCTCCCGAATAATACTTGACGATATGGGCGGCGGTCAAGGCGTAGCGCGGTGAAGCGTCCACCGTCATAATAGGGCTGTCAAGAGCCTGCCCGCGAACCTCCGAGCCGCTTTGCTCGCTGTGATACTGTATAAGCGAGGGCGTGACAAGCGCGTTATGATCTATCGCCGTAACCGTTCCCAAAGGTGCGGTAATATCCGAACCGACAACACCGCCGTAATACTTCATTATGAACGGCTTTTCCGCCTTTATAGTGAATTTGTCCAAACCTCGCGCAATGCGGCGAAGTGTGTTCTCCGCAAGCGGCTTCTCCCGCCCGAAAATCGACCTGCAAGAAATGCTCCAATCGATACACTCCGCGGCGGTTCGGTACGGAAGCAGTCCCTTTTCCATGCCGTGTGTAGGCTTCGGGAATACGATCGGTTTGCCGTCGCACCTGGCTATCAGAAAAAAGCGCTTTCGGATAGTGGGAGCGCCGTAATCGCAGGCTTTGAGCTCCCGCCAGTTCACCTCATAGCCCTTTTGCCGTAACTGATAAACGAAGCTGCGGAATGTTTCGCCCGTGTAAAGCTTATCCGGCTTGCCGTCCTTTCCGAGCCGTCCCCAGGTAACAAACTCGGGAACATTTTCGAGAATGATCACTCGCGGTCTGACCGTCGCCGCCCACCTAAGCGCGATCCAAGCCAGCCCGCGGACATTTTTGCTGACGGGCTTTCCGCCCTTTGCCCTGCTGAAATGCTTGCAGTCGGGCGAGAGCCACATAAGCCCCACGGGCTGACCGCCGCATATTTCGGCGGGGTTCACGTCCCATACGCTTTCGCAGTAGTGCTGCGTGTTGGGGTGGTTGACACGGTGCATCGCTATCGCGTCAGGGTCGTGGTTTATTGCTATGTCAACGGGTCTGCCCGTCGCGAGCTCTATTCCCGTGCTTGCTCCGCCGCCTCCCGCAAAGTTGTCTACTATAAGTTCATGTATCACTTGACAATCACTCTCCTTTGTGATATAATGTGCTTGTGAATATTTTTGTTTGCCGTGTCGGTTCAGTCTGCGCGGCTTATCTTTTTCTTCTAGGGAGTAGGCGCTCCACATCATTTGCGGAAACATCCCCCGAAACAGGCACCGCAGCCGCCATAAGCAGCAGTCCTATAACGCACCTGACCGTGTGCCAGACTGACCAGGTATTGTGAAACTCCATATCTCCCACGGTTCCGAGGCACAGTATAAATCCAAGAACCATAAGCGCTATCACTATGAGCTGACGCTTTGTGGGATTATCGTCAGCGTCGCTTTCCTCCGCGTGTTCAACTCCGTTTATTTCCTCAATTGCCTTAATTGAATAACCGCATAAGCTCTTTGTGCTTGTGTTGTCGTATATCATTTCAGTCTGCCTTTCTGCGATTTCGAGGGCTTATTCCTCGTCATCTTCATCAAATTCCTCATCGTCGTAATCCTCGTCATCATCTTCCGCCTGCGGCGCGTACAGCTCGCTTGTTCCGTTTCGCAGAGCAGTCTCCTCATCGGACTCCTCATACCCAAGCGCTTTAAGAAACTCGTAGATCCTGTCGAGATTTGCATTACTTGAATAGCAGCCGTTCCAGTCGTTGTAGCGGTTATTTTGAGAATCACCCCAATAGGAATACGCAATATAGAGCAGCGACAGTTCCGGAGAGCGCTCGACAGTATCCTTCACCTCGGAAAATTTCACCGTTTCGGCTGCTTCTATGTTCAAAAGCTGATTGCATAATCCCTGCCGGAATCCCCCGAAGTAGCCCGCCGCGTAAGCTCTCTCACCGAGCAGAACAGCTATTTCCTTGATGTGCTTTTTCGCCGTCGCGTTGGAGATGTTTTTCAAGAACTCTACCCGCAGTTCATAGGCTCTTTCGCCCGCTTCCTTTAACGCCGTGGTGCGTCGCTCGCGCTCCTCTCTTGCTTTTGCACGCTCGATCTCCTGCGGGTCTGATTCGGCTTTATCTGCGCTCTTGAAAAGCGTGATGGTGCCAAAGCTCACGAAAAAATATACCTCGTCATGCGACTCAACTGCCGCGAGGAATTTGTCAATTTCTTCATCCTTGTCCGGGTCTCCACAGCACGCTATCCTGTCATAAGAACCGTTCCATCTGTCCGCGCTTGCAATCTCATTGAGCCCGTTTTCCTTGGCAAGCTTGTGCCATTCCTTTTCGTGAGCCTTTCTTTCCTGCTCGGTCAGCGCGTTTTTTATCCTGTAATCGAAATTATTTGTTCCGACGTCGTCCAGCAGCTTGTTTCGGAGCTTTATATCCTCGATCTGATTAAGACGGTCAAGGTCGGCAAGTGACACCTGTCGCTCCGACGCTTTTTTGAGCTTGTCCGAGTCGAGCTCCAGCAGCTTAACACGGCGGCGGACTGTGCTCTGCGAAAAGCCCGTTTTGTCCGCGATAGCCGATATATCCTCCCCAAGGTCGAGCATAAGCTGAAATCCCTGCGCCTGCTCATATGCCGTAAGGTCTGAGCGCTGAATGTTCTCCACAAGCATTGTGGCTATCTGCTCTTGTTCGGTCATTTCTGCTATAACACAGGGCAGTTCCTTTAGACCCGCTTTATCGGCGGCTTCGAGCCGTCTGTTGCCGATAACCACATAATAACCGTCCACATTGCCGATAGGCACAACTGTGAGGTTCTGCATTATACCGTTCTGCTTAATGCTCTCGGTAAGCTCTGTAAGGTCTCCGAGCTCTTTTCGGGGATTGTTCGGGTGGTGAAACAGCTTCCCAATCTCTATGTAGGTTAATTCTTTTTTGTTCATGGTCTTTCCTCTCTCCCCTGTCGGGGACTTTAATTCCTGCCGATAAGAACGATCTCCGTTCTCGGCTGCTCCGAATAGAATTTCTGTACCTGCGCGTCAACTATACACTTGTCATCATCATAGGCTATGCCGTTCAGAGCGTCGGCTACAAGTTTCCCGATATTGTCCCAGTCGGGCTTCACGGTCGGGCGTATCAAGCCGTCTACCATCTTTGCCCGCGCCGCCTTTGACGCGCTTTTCGGTATTTTCATGTAGGCGGTTACCCTCAGCTCAATGTATGTAC
>CAMWLH010000192.1 GCA_947175045.1 uncultured Clostridia bacterium
GTACTGCGCCGCCAGCTTGACTATGCCGCTGCCGACTATCGCTCCGTCGGATATCGCCGACATTTTTTTCGCCTGCTCGGGAGTGCTTATCCCGAAGCCGATAGCCGCGGGGACTTTCGCGCAGCGCTTCACGCTCTCCATGATCGCGTTCAGGTCGGTCTTTATCTCGCTGCGCACTCCGGTAACGCCCATAGAGGAAACTATGTACAGGAACCCCTCCGCGTCCTCGGCTATCATCTTTATGCGTTCCTCGCTGGTGGGAGCTATCAGCGATATCACCGCCACGTCGTACTTTCTCGCGACAGAAGCCGCTTCGTTTTTCTCCTCGAACGGCATATCGGGGCAGATCAGCCCGTCCACTCCTATCTCACTGCACTTCGCAAAAAACCTGTCATACCCATACTTGAACACGGGATTAAGATAGGTCATAAAGCATATCGGAATCTCCGCGCTCTCCCTCACCTTTTTCGCCAGCTCAAAGGCGCGGTCAGTGGTCATTCCGTTTGACAGCGCACGGATATTTGCTTCCTGTATAACGGGACCCTCCGCTATCGGGTCGCTGAAGGGTATGCCTATCTCTATGAGATCGGCTCCCGCTCTCACCGTCGCCATGATATTCTCATAGCTTGCGTCAAATGTGGGGTCTCCCGCCGTGAGAAATCCCACAAAGGCCTTTTTATTTTCAAATGCGTTCTTTATCCTATTCATGCAGATCTATCCCCCTATACCGCGCTATTGCCGCCACATCCTTATCGCCGCGTCCGCTGAGGCAGCATACTATGATATCGTCCTTCGACATATTCGGTGCTATCTTCATCATGTGAGCCACCGCGTGAGCGCTCTCTATCGCGCAGATTATTCCCTCGGTGCGGGCGATATACTCGAATGCGTTTACCGCCTCCTCGTCCGTTACGGGAACGTACTCCGCCCTGCCTGTCTCGTGAAGATGAGCGTGCTCGGGACCTATGCCCGGGTAGTCCAGTCCCGCCGATATTGAATACACGGGAGCTATCTGCCCGTACTCGTCCTGGCAGAAAAGCGACTTCATTCCGTGGAATATCCCGAGAGTTCCCGTCGCGATAGTAGCGGCGGTCTCCTTGGTATCAACACCGCGCCCCGCTGCCTCACAGCCTATCAGCCGTACATCTTTATCCCGGATAAAATTATAGAACATACCCATAGCGTTGGAGCCGCCACCCACGCACGCCATTACCGCAGTCGGAAGTCTGCCCTCTTTCTCGAGTATCTGCTCGCGGGCTTCGCGGCTGATAACGCTCTGGAAGTCCCGCACTATCATCGGGAACGGGTGGGGACCCATTACCGAGCCGAGGACATACAGCGTGTCGTCGACCCGCGTCGTCCAGTCGCGCATGGCTTCGTTCACCGCGTCCTTCAGGGTCATCGTGCCCGTGGCGACGGGATTAACCTTTGCGCCGAGAAGCTCCATACGGTAGACGTTCAGCGCCTGGCGCACCGTGTCCTCCTTGCCCATGAAAATTTCGCACTCCAGCCCCAGCAGAGCCGCCGCGGTAGCCGCCGCGACTCCGTGCTGACCCGCGCCCGTTTCGGCAATAATGCGGGTCTTGCCCATCTTTTTCGCAAGCAGGCACTGTCCCAGCACGTTGTTTATCTTATGGGAGCCCGTGTGGTTCAAATCTTCCCTTTTAAGGTAGATTTTCGCGCCGCCCAGGTCTTTTGTCATCTTCTCCGCGTAATACAGCAGTGATGGTCTGCCCGCGTATTCCCTGTTGAGCTTGTCAAGCTCCTTTAAAAATTCCTCGTCCTTAGAGTAGCGATCGTAGGCTTCCTCCAGCCTGTGAATCTCGTTCATCAGCGTTTCGGGGATATACTGACCGCCGAAATCGCCGTATCTGCCTTTTATCATAATTTCCTCCTGTTCTTATTCTGTAATCAAAAGTGCAAATGATAATTTATCTTAGCAAATGGACACGAAATAATCGAGAAGTCAAAGGAACTTTCGCCAAGATCAGCATAACGCCCACGCATGAATTTCCCGCAAGCCGCCGTGGAAGCGCAGCCCGCAAAGCGGGCGGAGCTTTTACGGCGGGCTAGCGCAAACGTTGCTTTGCAACGTTTGCAGCGGTGCGGGAAATTCTTTTAAATCATTTACTTCTCGTCAACATAACTTAACCGCATCATAGCTAAGATCAACACTGCTTAACCGCATAAATTATCATTTGTCGCACTACTCAACTCGTCTGACTTCTCTTACCGCCGCGAGTATCTTCTCCCTGTCCTTTACCATATCCGTTTCTATACCGCTGGACAAGTCAACGCCGTAGGGGCGCACTCTTTTTGCAGTCTCGGCGAGATTTTCGGGGGTAAGCCCTCCCGCCAGAAAAAAGGGTCGGTTGATT
Organism: uncultured Clostridia bacterium; assembly: GCA_947175045.1. GTDB lineage: Bacteria > Bacillota > Clostridia > Oscillospirales > Ruminococcaceae > CAG-115. The sequence goes on from CAMWLH010000192.1 coordinate 2,379, forward strand.
TTCACGGGATCTATCAGCGAGTGATCAAAAAGCTTTCCCGAGCCCGTGCCGCTGTCCGTCAGCAAGAAATCCGCGCCGAGGGTCTGCGCCCGCTCTATATCGCTTTGAGCCGTCACCCTGACCGCCTTTATTATCGGCGCGCCCGTCAGCTCACGCAGGCGGGCGATATACTCCCCGTCCTCGCTGCCGTGGCATTGCAGGATATCCGCCGCTCCGCTTTTCACATACTCCGCGAACTCCTCAAGCGGAGCGTTCACCGACACCGCCACTGATTTTATCCTTGGGTCGAGCCGCGATCTGAGCCGCAGCGCAGTTTCAAACCCGATATTCCTATGGCTTTTCGGAAACATCACTATAAAGCCGATATAATCCGGCAGTGCCTCATTGACATAATCTATATCCTGTTCGCGGAACATTCCACAGAGCTTTATTTTAACGCTCATAACGGATAACCCCTCAGAGCGTCCAGTTCCGCCTTTTTGTCCGCGCTTCTCATAAGAGTTTCCCCGATAAGCACCGCGTTTACTCCGTCGCGGCGCAGGTTCACGATATCCTCGGGGATCTTTATGCCGCTCTCCGAAACGAACAGCTTTTCGGGCGGGACTAACCTGCGCAGGCGGGCGGAATTGTTGATATCCACCTCGAACGTCCTCAAATCGCGGTTATTCACCCCGATTATCTCCGCGCCGCTCTCCAGAGCCATCTGCACCTCGTCCTCGTCGTGAGCCTCCACCAGAGCCGACAGCCCCAGCGAGTGCGCCAGCTCCAGGTATTCCCTAAGCTGTTCCCGCGACAGAATGGCGCATATAAGCAGCACCGCCGCCGCTCCGAGCAGCTTCGCCTCATACACCATATACTCGCTGACCGTAAAATCCTTGCGCAGCACGGGTATCTTCACCTCCGCGGCTATCTCCCTAAGATACCTGTCGCTACCCTTGAACCAGAACGGCTCGGTCAGGCAGGATATCGCCGACGCTCCCGCCGCTTCGTATTCCCGCGCTATTTGCAGATACGGGAAATCCTCCGCTATCACGCCCTTTGACGGGGAAGCCTTTTTCACCTCGCAGATAAAAGACATTTCTCCGCCGCCCAAGGCGCGTTTAAATGGGAACTCCGAATTTTTTCGGAGCTGCTCCGCCCTGCTGCGGAGCTCAGTAAGAGGGATCTTCGCGGAAAGCTCCGCGACGCGCTCCCGAGTTTTTGCCGCTATCTCGTCTAGTATCATAATTTCTCCTGTTTTGTGTTGCTCCGGCTGTGATGTGGTTAAAAAACGCTGACAAGGAGCAAGTTATTTTAAAAATTTTTCGCACCGGCGAACTTCGTTCGCCTACCGCGCTGTGAAAACTCCGTTTCACTGCGCGTTCGCAGCTTGTTGCGAAAAATTTGCTGCGTGGGCGCTACGTGGCTCCCTGCGGGCGCCCCTTTAATACGCTTTTTAATGCGAACCGTATTACTCCACCGAATTGCTTACCGCCACATACCTTTCCAGAGTTTTCAGCGCAGCGCCGCTGTCTATCGTTTCGGCAGCAAGCTCAACTCCCTTTTCAATAGGTATCTCCTTGTATATATGCAGAGCCGCGCCCGCATTCAGCAGCACAGCGTCCCTGCCCGCGCCCTTTTCGCCGCCCAGTATGCGCCTTGCGATCTCCGCGTTTTCCTTGGGCTCTCCGCCGCGCAGCTCGGAGATATCATGACGTTCCAGCCCGAACTGCTCGGGAGTGATAACATAATTCCTTATCTCGTCGCCGTTGAACTCGTAAACCGTAGTCGGAGCGCCGACCGATATCTCGTCCAGCTTATCCTGTCCGTATACCGCCATACCGCGCTTTACCCCCAGCTTTGAGAGCACTCTTGCCATTATCGGCGCGAGCTCCTCCTTATATACCCCCAGCAGCTGCAAGTCCGCGTGCGCGGGATTGGTGAGCGGTCCCAGTATATTAAACACCGTGGGAATGCCTATTTCCCTGCGCACCGCTCCCACATACTTCATTGCGCTGTGGTAGCACTGTGCGAACATAAAGCACATTCCCGCCTCGTCAAGCAGCTTATTGCAGCCCTCGGGCGACATGGAGATATTTATCCCCAGAGCCTCCAGGCAGTCCGCCGCGCCGCACCTTGAGCTCGCCGCGCGGTTGCCGTGCTTTGCGATCTTCGCGCCCGCCGCCGCGCACACTATTCCCGAGATAGTGGACACATTGATTGACTGCGCGCCGTCGCCGCCGGTGCCTACTATCTCCATGACCTCCGCTCCATAGCTCACACGCTCCGCGCAGTCGCGCATTACATACGCGCAGGCGGTTATCTCGTCCACCGTTTCTCCCTTGATATGCAGCGCTGTTAGAAACGCCGCCGTCTGCGCGGGTGTGGTATTCCCCGTCATTATTTCGCGCATTACCTCCGCCGCTTCGTCGTATGCGAGATCAACTCCGTTTGTCGTTTTGTTTATTGCCTCTTTGATCATAATCGTATCTCCTTATTTAAAAGAAATTTTCCGCGACCCGCCCGTAAAAGCTCCGCTCCACTTCGTTCCGCTACGCTTTCACGGGCTCCCGCGAAAAATTTCCCTGCGTGGGCTTGACGTCGCCTTTTGTTCTTTCCGCGACCCGCCCGTAAAAGCTCCGCTCCACTTCGTTCCGCTACGCTTTCAC
>CAMWLH010000193.1 GCA_947175045.1 uncultured Clostridia bacterium
AATATTGACGCAGGAATTTTTCGCAAGCCGATTTGAAAGCGCAGCCCGCGAAGCGAGCGGAGCTTTTAAATCGCAGATACGTGGCTACGTGGCTACGAGGCTAACGGAACCCGCCTTAAGCGAGTGGAGTGGTGGAGTGGTGGAGTGGTGGAGTTGTGCGGAAAATTAGCATTTAAATAATTTACTCCTCGTCAACACCTTATATAAAGACTGACAGCCCCCGATTTACGGGGGCTGAATATTTTTTGAAACCGAGCATTAAGCTCCGCCCATTTCGAGGTATCTCTTGTACTCGTTGGGGTCTTGGCACCTTGTTCTTGCCACCTCGTCTGTGATCTTGCCCATACGCACAAGTCGGGCGAGGTCCTGGTCGAGGGTGAACATTCCGTTTTTCTTACCCGTGGCGATAGCGGTGGGAACCTGGAATATCTTGCCCTCGCGAATCATGGAACGGATAGCGTCCGTTGCCGCGAGTATCTCAAGCGCCGCGCAGCGTCCTTTTCCGTCTGAGGTGGGAACAAGGGTCTGTGATATAATGCCAACAATGGAGTTGGCGAGCTGAGAGCGTATCTGCCCCTGCGAGTGGGGAGGATAAACGTCAATGATACGGTCGATCGTCTCTGCGGCGCCGGTGGTGTGCAGGGTGGAGAATACAAGATGTCCCGTTTCCGCCGCCGTTACCGCCGCGTTGATGGTCTCGAAGTCGCGCATCTCACCTACGAGGATAACGTCGGGGTCTTCACGGAGCGCCGCGCGCAGCGAGCCCGCGAAGGTGTCAACGTCCTGCCCGATCTCACGCTGATTTACCATCGACTGCTTGTGGGTGTGCAGATACTCGATAGGGTCCTCGACCGTGATTATATGGCAGTTCTTCTGACGGTTGATATGGTCGATCATAGCCGCTAGCGTGGTGGATTTACCCGAGCCGGTAGGCCCCGTTACCAGAACCAGTCCGCGCGGCGCGAGCGAAAACTCCCCCAGCGTAGCGGGCAGACCCAGGTCGGTAAGCGTGGGTATATCATTTCTCAGCAGACGCAGCGCCACCGCGTGATATCCGCGCTGGCGGTACACGTTGACTCTGTGGCGGTATCCCGATGTGGACACATACGAAAAGTCGGTGTCCATTCCCTTTGATATCTGCGACTTATGCTTGATCGAGGTGATCTGGTTGATAATATTTACGATTATCGGTTCCGTACAGTCGGGATAGCCCGGGAGCTTCTTGATCGAGCCGTGCAGACGGACGATAGGCGGAAGTCCCGCCGTAAAATGCAAGTCCGAGCAGCCGAGCTGTCTCGCCTCGTCCAGAATGCGGTTGATGTCCATAATGTTGTTGTTCGGTTCCACTTGTAATTCTCCTTTTTTGGGTTAAACGGTATAGGTAGCCTTTACCAGTTCGTCCATTGTTGTCCTCCCCGCCAGTACCATCTGCGTTACGTTGTCGCGGAGCAGCAGCGTGCCGTTGTGGGTAGCCTGCGCGCCGATCTCCTCGGCAGTCGCGCCCTTTGAAATAAGCTCTTTGATGTCGTTGGTAACGACAATTATCTCATGTATAGCGGTACGTCCCGCGTAGCCCGTGCCGCGGCATTTCTTGCAGCCGCCCTTGTGAGGCGCACATATCTTCACAGGCTCGGTCTTGCTTACGAGCCGCAGGTCTGCGGGGTCGCTGAGTACCGTTGTTTCCTTGCATTCGTTGCACAGCAGCTTTACAAGGCGCTGCGCGATGATACCTACCAGCGAGGAGGCTACCATGTAAGGCTCTACGCCCATATCGACCAGACGTATGATGGTGGAAGCCGCGTCGTTGGTATGCAGCGTCGAAAGCACAAAGTGTCCCGTGATAGCCGCGCGGATAGCGATATCCGCGGTCTCGCCGTCACGGATCTCGCCGACCATTATAATGTCGGGGTCCTGACGCAGGATAGAACGCAGCGCCGCCGCGAAGGTCATACCCGCCTTATCGTTTATCTGGCACTGGTTTACGCCGTCGATCTTCTTCTCGACAGGGTCTTCTACCGTAACGATGTTTACGTTAGGCTGCGACAGCTCGCCGAGCGTAGCGTACAGCGTGGTGGACTTACCCGAACCCGTAGGTCCCGTAACAAGCATAACGCCGTTAGGGCAGCGGATTATCTGCTTGAACATCTCGTAGTTGTAGTCCGTCATACCGAGGTCGGTTATCTTACGGGTCTTGTCGTCCGCCGTGGAAAGCAGACGTATAACGCACTTCTCGCCGTAAACGCAGGGGATCGTCGACACACGCATATCCAGGTTTACGCGGTCGATGACCGTTCCGAAACGTCCGTCAAGCGGTATTCTTTTCTCCGCGATATTCATACCGCCGAGAATCTTGATGCGGGTGATTATTGAGTTGTGGAAGGAGATGGGTACCTTCATGTCCTGCTCCACCAGCTCGCCGTCCATTCTGAAGCGTATTCTCGTTCTTGTCTTGAACGGCTCTATATGAATATCCGTTACCTGCATTCTGAATGCGGTCTCTACCATCATATTAACCAGTTTAACGATAGGCGCGTTGTCAATACGCTCTGAGGATTCCGCCTCCGTGACGCTGGTATCCGCCATACGCTCGTTGGCGAGCTCGTCAACGGCGTTGTCTACCGCCTGAGAGGCGTAGAACTTGCCGATAGCCTCTTCAATGGCGGTCTTGGTGGATATCTGCGGGATTATGTCCATTCCCGTGCGAACCTTCAAATCTTCAAATATATAGAAGTTTATAGGATCGTTTGTCGCCACAAGCAGGCGGTTATTGTTGATATCAAAGGCGAGAACGCATTTCTCACGCGCTATCTCCTCGGGTATCTTCATGACCGCTTCGGTGTTGATCTTCACCGCCGCCAGGTCGACAAAGGGCACCTTAAGGCGTATGGAAAGAGCCTGCGCGAGCTGGGTCTCCGAAACGAGCCCCATATCGAGTATGATCTCGCCGATCATCTTGCCGCCGCTTTCCTTCTGCTTATTGAGCGCGTCCTGGAGCTGCTTCTCGTTTATAAAACCATGCTCAACGAGAAGGTCGCCGATTCGCACATTTCTTGCAGGCACTTGCATTTACAAATTCTTCCTTTCGGGTTACTATTTCCGGGGATTGCCCACGGATAACAGTTATCGCGGTAATACCGCGTATAAAAGCGCTCGCGCGCTTTACATATCAAGTCAGCGTTTACCGACCGCCGCGTACAAACAGCGCGAAATGTCTTGCAATATCGGTAAAAATATGCTACAATATAAATACAAAAACTGAAAGGAGTTTTTATATGGAACTTCCAATTTATATTGTATGCTGCGTTCTGGTGTTCATTTTCGGCTCCGTTATAGGGAGCTTTCTGAACGTCGTCATACTGCGCACGCCGCTCAAGCAATCGATAATAACCGAGCCGTCCCACTGCTTTTCCTGCGGCAGCAGGCTGAAATGGTACGATATGTTCCCCATTTTCAGTTGGCTTATCCTCCGCGGAAAGTGCCGCTTCTGCAAGGCTAAGATATCTCCGCGGTACATGATAAACGAGGCGGTCTGCGCGGTCAGCTACCTGCTGGCATTCCTGCGTTACGGATTTTCGCTTGAGTTCGCCGCAGCGGTCATTCTCTTCGCGGTGCTTATCGTGCTCAGCGGGATAGACATCGACCACTACGAAATTCCCTACTGGTGCAGCATTACCGTTGCCGTGCTTGGTATCGCGGCGTTCTTCCTGTTCAAGGAGATCGTCTGGTGGGAGCGCCTTGTGGCTCTGGGAGTTGTCGGCGTCCTGTTCGTGATACTTGTGCTTATCGGCGGAATGGGCGGTGGAGACCTCCAACTTATGCTGGGCGCGTCGCTTCTTCTCGGGTTTGACGTATTCCCCGCGCTTTTCATCGGTATCGTTCTCGGAGCGATATACGGCTCGGTAAAAAAGATACGCGACAGAAAATCCGAAAAGCAGGTCGCGGAGAAGATCAAAGCCCTTGTCACCGACTGGTACCAGGATCAGCTTGATAAAGACGTTGGCTATGTAAGCGAGGGTCACGAGGACATCGTTGTCGGCAGCATCAGCGACGGCGAGCCGGATATCGAGTGGGAGTTCCTGGACGAGAACGTCTGGAAGGGTCTCCCCGACAAGGCCGCCTTAAGCAAGGCGCTCCGCGAAAGCATTACCGACGAGCGCGAGGGCGGCTTTAAGATCTTCATAAAGGAAGACCTTATCACCAAGGTCAAGTATTCGCGCAGAATGGTATTCGGACCCTTTCTCGCGGTTGGTATCTCCGCGGCTTGGCTGTACGGCTCGATAATAACCGAGTGGTACGTTTCGCTTTTCTCCGCGGTCTGATCCCAATTTGATAGAAAATATCGGGGCGGCTCTCGCCCCGAATTTTCTTTGGCGTCAAGTGGTGGTCGGAGTTGCTGCCAGCTTTCTCTCTACATAGAATATATAGGTCTCCTTAAAGCTGTTATCGCCGGGATTCAGCGACTTGGGCAGCGGCTCGGTGATTTTGAAGGGCTGGTTCAGGCTTGTGTCCTGCTGTGAAAGCTCGATATTTCTCAGAACGGTATAGCCTGTTCCCGAGAACACAAGGTCGCTCGACGTGGGACTTGCAGTTGTATCGCCCTTACCGCCGCGCATTAGCGGATCGTCAAATATCTCAACGTCGATCTGTACGGCGGGCATATCCTTTTTCGAGCCGTCCGACTGCTCCTGCTGAACGCGCGATATAATCACCTTGGGGTATATCCCGTCGAAGTAGCAGGGATCAAACACCATCGTATCGGAGGCGGGTGTGGAGTTGGTTTTCAGCGCACCCGAGCTCTCAACCGTCTCATTGCAGATAAAGTATTTATAGGTCTGGGACTTATCGTCCATCGCGTACCTTATGCTGATGCACTTAAGGCTGTAATTGCTGTCGGTTTTTCCCCTAAGCTCGGTAATGACGGAGTTTCCCTTGGACTGCACGTCGGAAAAATCGGTGTCGGTGAGAACCGCGATATAAGCCGCGTTCCTTATGCTTCGCGAGATGTAATATTCAAT
>CAMWLH010000194.1 GCA_947175045.1 uncultured Clostridia bacterium
CCCGCTTTTGTCGGATTTTCTTTTTCCCCCCTTCCCCGAAGGTGTCAGCCCCGATACGAGCGCGTGAAAGCTTCGCTTTCGCTTAATAATAGGGCGGATAAACATTTAAAAACTATTAAATTTAATTTTACAAATTATAGAAAATAAGCAGCATAATGAATCTAACGAAAAATTAGTGTGCCAGCATAAATTATCATTTATATCGACATCAAAATCGTTTTGACTATGGGAAGTACTCTAAGCTTTTTTGTTGAAAATGCACAAAATAATTGGGAAAAATTTATACAAAAAACCGCCCTTGTAATGTAAACGTTTAGATGGTATAATAAGATTAAGAAAAAAGAGACAGGGATCAGGAGCTCGCCGAGCCTTTACAACAGCTCAACATCGCAGCCTTATACCTCTGTCCGACAATTCTTACATCTAACAGGAGGAATCTTTAAAGTCATGAACTACGGACATTTTGACGAACAGAAAAAGGAATATGTTATCACCCGCCCCGATACGCCGTCGGCGTGGGCGAACTACCTCGGCTCGCCCGAATACGGCGCGATAATCTCCAACAACGCGGGCGGTTACAGCTTTGTAAAATCCGGCGCGAACGGACGCGTTATACGCTACCGCTTCAACAGCGTTGCCAACGATCAGCCCGGACGCTATGTTTACCTAAAGGACAACGAGAGCGGCGAGTACTGGTCGGCGAGCTGGGCTCCCGTCTGCAAGCCGCTCGACAGCTTCAAGAGCGAGTGCCGCCACGGTACGGCTTATACCGTTATCACCTCAGAGTACAAGGGGATAAAGTCCGAGGTGACCTACTATGTGCCCAAGGACGCTACCTACGAGGTATGGGCGGCTAAGGTGACAAATACCGACAGCAAGCCCCGCAAGCTGTCCGTAACGGGCTACTGCGAGTTTGTAAACGACAACAACTACGAGCAGGATCAGGTAAATCTCCAGTACACCCTGTTCATTACCAGAACCTATTTCAAGGGGAATTTCATTCAGCAGAAGCAGAACGAGGTGTTCAAGAATCCCGATAACGAGCGTTTCCTCGGTCTTGCGAGAGCGGAGGTCTCCGCGTACTGCGGCGACCGCGACGCCTTTGTCGGCTCTTACAGAAGCTACGCTAACCCCAAGGGTATCGAGGAGGGGCTTAAGGGAGATCTCAACTACAACACCAACTCCTGCGGAGCGCTCCAGAGCGACATCACTCTTCAGCCAGGGGAGACCAAGGAGTTCACCTATCTTCTCGGTCAGAAGCCTGAGAACGTGGCAAAGGAGATTATAGAGAAATACAACAAGGACGGCGTAGTCGAAAAGGAGCTCGCGGAGCTTAAGGACTACTGGCACAGCAAGCTGAACAATCTCCAGGTAAATACTCCCGACGCCAACTTCAACAATATGGTGAACACATGGAATGCATACAACTGCTTTATCACCTTTATCTGGTCAAGAGCGGCTTCGTTCCAGTACTGCGGTCTCAGAAACGGCTTCGGCTACCGCGATACCGTGCAGGATATACAGGGTATAATCCACCTCGCTCCCGAGATGGCTAAAAAGCAGATAGAGTTTATGCTCTCGGCGCAGGTTACCAACGGCGCGGGACTTCCTCTTGTAAAATATACCCACAAGGCGGGTCAGGAGAATACCCCCGACGATCCCGAATATGTAAAGGAAACGGGTCACCCGAGCTACCGCGCGGACGACGCTCTGTGGCTGTTCCCGACGGTTTACAAGTATATCTCCGAGAGCGGCGACAGCGCGTTCCTTGATGAGGAGATATTCTACGCGAACGACGGTGAAAAGGGCACGGTTTACGACCACCTTAAGAGAGCCATCACCTTCTCCATGAACAACCTCGGCAACCACGGAATGCCCGCGGGACTGCACGCGGACTGGAACGACTGCCTGCGCCTGGGCAAGAAGGGCGAGTCTACGTTCGTAGCGTTCCAGCTCGTTTACGCTGTCAAGATACTGCGCACCTACGCGGAGGAAAAGAACGATACCGAGTACATCAAGTACCTTGACGAGATAAAGGCAAAGCTGGACGATATCCTCGCGGCTTGCTGGAACGAGGACAGATGGATACGCGGCTACAAGGAGGACGGAACGGTCATCGGTCAGCGCACCGATCCCGAGGCTTCCATGTGGCTCAACCCCCAGTCATGGTCGGTCATCTCAGGCTTTGCTTCAAAGGAGCAGGGCGAAAAGGCGATGGACAGCGTAGAGCGTGAGCTTAATACTCCCTACGGAGCTATGGTAATGTATCCTCCCTATGTGGAGCACGGCTTTGACGGCGCGCTTATGCAGTGTTTCAACAAGTGCACCAAGGAGAACGCGGGTATTTTCTCGCAGCCTCAGGGATGGCTGATACTGGCGGAGAGCAAGCTGGGTCACGGCAACCGCGCGTACAAGTACTGGACTGAAGCGGCTCCCGCCACCTACAACGATAATGCGGAGCACAGAGTGCTAGAGCCCTATGTATACGGTCAGTTTGTCGAGGGCAAGGACAGTCCCTTCGCGGGCAGAGCGCACGTTCACTGGCTGACGGGCACCGCGTCCACTGTTATGGTGGGAACTACCGAGGGTATTCTCGGGCTCAATCCCGAGACCAAGGGTCTTGTCATCGACCCGTCGATCCCCTCCGAGTGGAAAGAGTACACCATGGACAAGACCTTCCGCGGCAAGCGCCTGCACGTTACCGTAAAGAATCCCAACGGCAGCGAGCATGGTGTAAAGAGCGTTACAGTAAACGGCGAGAAGATCGAGGGCAAGCTCATTCTTGACAGTATTCTTAAAGCCGAGAACGATATCGTTATCGAGATGTAATGTTGTAAGAGATCAGGTATTAAGAGGTAAGGGGCGAGTGCTTCTTACCTCTTATTTTCTGCCAAATGCTATGTGGTGATAAGTTAAATGGGAGCAGTATGTATGATCGGGGTTGAAATACCATGTTTTTTATGATATAATAAACGCAGGCGTTTATTGTATCCTTATGTCCATGCGCATACGTTCGCCTTTGGTTCACTCCGCGCGGTAATGGACAATTATATACAGAGCACCTCTAAAACCTTGTTTGAGGAAAAATCGGCATAGCACGCCGTCTGCTGCGTCAAGTCTCCTCGCAAGGCACACAGCCTTGCTTCGTCGGCTTTCCTTGCAGCCGGCGCGCTCTACCGATTTTTCCTGTTCAAACCGATTTTTAGAGATGCCCTGCAGAACAAAACGCGATAACAGACAGTAATATCGGGAGGGCATATGACAACAAGAGTAGCGGTGATGAGCATTATCGTAGAAAACGGGGATACCGTACGGAAACTCAACGAGATACTTCACGAATACGGCGAATACATTATCGGCAGAATGGGCATACCCTACAAACCTCGTAAGATCAATATTATAAGCATAGCCATCGACGCGCCGCAGGATACTATTTCGACCCTGGCGGGACGTATAGGCGGACTTTCGGGGGTAAATGTGAAGACCGCGTTTTCAAGCGTTATCTTCGACGATAAAAATTGAAGCACGAAAAATTTTCCCGCGGCGTTGAGCCGCGGGCGTTTTTTTGCGGATAGTATTGAATATAATATAAGAAACCGTAAATTGTTTTCGCGATTCATTCAAAATATTTCAAATTATTTCAATCACCGTATCTTTTGAGGGGTTTTCGGGAACGATATTTGTGTATAATCCACAAAACAACTCGTTTTGTTTTGAATTATCATACAAAAAAGAAACTTTTTGAAAGATTTTGAAAGAAAAGACTTGATTTTTTCAAAAAGATATGCTATTATATAATCACAACAAATCAATATATTTCAAAATATTTCAAAAGGAGGCATACTAATGCTGACAGAGGAACGTCATTCACTTATCCTTGATATGCTGAGCAGGCAGAGAAGCGCAAGTCTCGCCGAACTGTGCGAGCTGCTGAACGCGTCGGAATCCACTGTCCGCAGAGACCTGGCGATACTGGACGAAAGCGGGCTGCTGACCAAGGTAAGAGGCGGCGCGATGGCGGCGAGCGAGAGCTTCTCCTCACGCGAGCGCAACGTTGAGGAGAAGTCCAATATGTTTGTTGAGGAGAAAACGGCTATCGCGCGGTACGCGGCTTCGCTTATAGAGGACGGCGACTTTGTGTTCCTGGACGCAGGGACTACCACCGAGAAGATGATAGATTTCATTCCGTCAAAATACGTCACGTTTGTTACAAACGCGTTTGTCAGCGCGAGAAGGCTGGCGGCGCGGGGGTTCAAGGTGCTGATAACGGCGGGGGAGATCAAATCCTCAACGGAAGCCATCGTCGGCTCGGAGGCGGTGCTGACTCTTTCGCGGTATAACTTCACAAAATGCTTTATGGGTGTGAACGGGATATCCGTCAAGGGCGGATTTTCCACTCCCGACACAAGCGAGGCGGACGTGAAATCCACCGCGATAGCGCGGGGCATGGAGATATACATTCTCGCGGATCACTCAAAATTCGGCACGGCAGCCGCGGTGAAATTCGCGGAGCTGAACAAAGGGAGAATAATAACGGATAAAGCTCCCGAGAAAATTTATTTTTCGGAGACTTATGTTAAGGAGGTGCTGTGATGGTTTACACGGTAACATTCAATCCCGCGATAGATTATGTGGTTCGTCTGGACAGCGTGACCGCGGGAGGGGTAAACCGCACTAAGTCGGAGCAGATATACTGCGGCGGCAAGGGAATAAACGTGTCGCTGGTGCTGTCGGAGCTTGGCATAAAGTCGAAGGCGCTTGGTTTTGTGGCGGGCTTTACGGGCAGAGCCATAGAGGACGGAGTGCGCTCGCGCGGCGTTGAGAGCGATTTCGTTCAGCTTGATGAGGGCTGCTCGAGGATCAACGTTAAGATCAAGGCAGGCGAGGAAACGGAGATAAACGGACAGGGCCCGAGGATCACCGAAAAGGCGATAGCGCAGCTCTACGAAAAGCTGAGCGAGCTTAATGACGGCGACGTGCTTGTGCTCGCGGGGAGTATTCCTGACAT
>CAMWLH010000195.1 GCA_947175045.1 uncultured Clostridia bacterium
AGGTACTCCCGTAGCCGCAAATCCTTCGTTTTCAAGTGTATCTTCGCAATCGTCCTCGGGAATGACATTCGGCTCGTCGTCAATGATCTTGTCATATGTTCCCCCGGCAGAAGACATCTCCGAAGGCGAGCAGCCCTCGCTGTCAAAGCTCTCAAAACCGGTCTCCAGTGTTTCTGGATAGTATGTCGCGGCAGGAGCCATAGTGGCAATGTCATTCGGCTCATCGACGGATTTATCGGCGGCAGCCTCTTCCTGTGCGGGAACGTCCTTGATGTCGGTATAGTTGACGTCGGGAGCGACTGCTTCGCCGTAAACGCTATCGTCCCATATCTCCATAGTACCGTTATAAAAGTCGCAGCCATCAACGTCCACGGCGGCTTCGGGAGCAGAGTCCGCGCCGACATCGTCAGCTGCGCCGTTCATTCCGTCCGCGGCGGAGCCTGTCGCCATATTGACGCTCTCTCCTATCAAATTACTGTCGTTCGCGATATTCGGAGCAATACGCGCCGCGGCGATGGTTATCACCGCGCAGGCGGCGACCGTTCCGCCCACGATGGCGACGGTCTTGAATGGTAAAGCCCTTTTCGTCCTTGTCATATTGAGGACGTTCTCTTTCATTCTGTCGATAGTCTGCCTGTCGGGGGTAAATTCTTCCGCTGCTTTAATATATTCTTCCTTGAAATTCAACAGAAATCAACCTCCTTCAGCATTGGTTTTAACATTTCACGGGCACGGCTGAGCTGGCTCCTCACGGTGTTCTCCCGTATTTTTGTCATTTTGCTTATGTCCGAGACGGACATATCCTCGAAATAAAACAGATGTATCACCAGACGGTATTTGTCGGGGAGCCGCATAACCGCCTGCATTACAGCGCTTTTCCGATCCGTTCCCTCGGTAAAATCCTCCGTCTGATCGCTCATATTTTCCATACCCTCGTCGCTTGCCCTGTGGCGGAACCACGCCGAGCCCGCAAAGGTATTGGAGCTGTTTACGGCGCAGCGGATCAGCCACGCCTTTCTGTGCTCCTCGCTGTCAAAGCCGCAGTTTGCCTTATAGTACCTCAAAAAGACATTTTGAGTGATATCCTCCGCGTCCTCGCGGTTACCAACGCGCGCGAAAGCTATCCTATACACCATTGGCATATAGAATTCCATTACTTGCTCAAAACCCTCTCCCGCTTTGAGTGATATTGTGTCCATAGACTCTCCTCAAGAAGTCCGCGATTTGGATAAGAGCCGCCGCGCGGGCTTAAATTCTGCAAAATTCATTAGTAATACCCGACAGATATCAAAAAGGCTGCAATTTTTTTAAAAAATTTTTGAAATTTTTTCGGGTGCCTAGGGTAGTTCAACCGTCCCGCTGAATATCCAGCCGTCCTTTTCAAGCTCCTCGGCGCTTATTTCTGTGAAGCCCTCTTCCGCATTGAAATTATAGGGAAACAGATACCGCTCGTCGGCAGTACCGAGATAAACGCACTCCGCTCCGCCGTCCGACTTGAAGCATAGCAGATAATCGAGCTCGCCGCGCGGGACGTAGTCGTATTTGTCAGAGCCGTATTCTGCCTGAACTATAATTGTCGCGTCGCGCTCGTATAGCTTAACGCTTTCAAAATCCGACAGATATACCGTATAATTACCGTTTGAGAGCATTTTCTCCGTTCCGAAAACATCGTTTTTAAGGTCGTACACCCCAATTGACTCAAGCTCATTCGGCAGTTCCAAATCATAGATGTAGCTTTTAACACAATTTGCGTTTGCCAGCTCCTCAGGATTTATCGTTTCCACGAATTCAAATTGACCGCCGTAATATCAATTATCGTGTTGAATTTTTTCATTGTAGCTACTCCTATGCTAAATCGTTAAATCCTTGCGTTAATTAAATGACCCTTTCCGCGTGCCGTGTTACATGACACCCTATGTTGACCGCCACGGGCAGTCCCGCGATGTGCGTAGCGCTCTTTTCGATATTGACATAAAGCGCCGTTACCGTGCCGCCGAAGCCCTGCGAGCCTATTCCCAGAGCGTTTATGCGCTCCAGCATTTCCCGCTCCAACTCCGCGTAGACGGGGTCTGGGTGTCGAATCGCCAGGTCGCGGCAGAGCGCCTTTTTCGCGAGATATGCGCAGTACTCGAAATCCCCGCCTATGCCCACACCGACCACTATCGGCGGGCAGGGATTGCTTCCCGCCAGCGACACCGTTTCCGTCACAAAATCCACGATATCCCTTTTGCTCGCCGAGGGCGTGAACATTTTCAGCCTGCTCATATTCTCGCTGCCGAAGCCCTTGGGCGCGACGTTTATCCGAATTTTGTCCCCCCCGACTATCCTCGTATGTATCACGGCGGGGGTATTGTCGCCCGTATTTTTGCGCTCCAGCGGGTCGCCGACAATGCTCAGCCGCAGCCGCCCGTCAACGTAGCCCTTTGCTACCCCCGCGTTTATCGCGTCCTCGAAGCTGCCGTTTATGTGACATTCCTGCCCGACCTCCGCAAAAATTACCGCCATTCCCGTGTCCTGGCATATCGGCACGCCGAGCTCGTCCGCACAGTCGATATTGCTCGCAATATCTCCCAGCACGCTTTTGCAAAGCTCGCTTTCCTCGCGTTCAATGCTCCGCGTTATGCACTCCTTCATACCCTGCGGCAGATGAAGATTGGCTTCAACGCAAAGCTCCGCGACGACTCTTGTTATCTCTCCCGAATTTATCTCTCGCATATTCCCTCCTGAATTATAATTTGAATTTTCCCGCACCGCTGTCAACGACGCTTTGCGTCGTTGACGCTAGCTCGCCGTAAAAGCTCCGTTTCGCTGCGCTCAACTCCGCTTTCACGGCGGCTTGCGAGAAAATTCCTGCGTGGGCGGAGCGTTGCTCTTTTTCAGCGTTGCTTTCCTGCGGTCGCTTTTTGTCGCTCTTGGCAATTGATTTTAAAAAATTTTCCGCACCGCAAGAACGTTGCAGAGCAACGTTCTTGCTAGCTCTCCGCGAAAGCTCCACTCCGCTTGCGCTCCGTTACGCTTTCACGGAGACTTGCGGAAAATTTCCTGCGTGGGCGGAATGTTGCTCTATGCTGTCAAATACTTTGCACCATTATCTTACCGTTGACAGCCACCAGCTTCGGCGTGACCGTCAGATCAAGCGGATCGCCCTCAAACAGCGAGAAATCCGCGTCCTTTCCTACCTCTACCGACCCTATCCTGTCCGCCGCTCCGATTATCTCCGCGGCGTTGATTGTTATCGCCCGCAGAGCCGTATCCCTGTCCAGTCCCCCGCGAACCGCCAGAGCCGCCGTCAGCGGAAGATACTGTATGGGTGTTTCGGGGTGGTCGGTGCATATCGCGAACCGAATACCCTCCCTTTTCAGCAGGGCAGGGGTGGAAATATCGTGGTTGCGCAGCTCCGGCTTGCCCCTGTCCCCGAACAGCGGTCCGAGAATTACCGCGGGATCGTCCTCCGCAAGCTCCTCACCGATTATCCCGCCGTCGGTGCAGTGTATCAGTACATAGTCAAGGTCAAACTCCTTGGCTATTCTGACAGCGGTAAAAATATCGTCTGCCCTGTGACAGTGGAAATGCGCCTTCAGCTTCGGCTTTTCCCCGAATAATGGCAGCAGAGCCTCGCATTTCGCGTCAAAATCGGGCTGCGACACCTCGTCCTCCGTGCCCTTGAGCCGCTTGTACTCCGCCATATCCTCCATATACCGCTTAGCCTTGGTGAGCTGCTCCCGTATTATCGCGGCGGTAGCCATACGGGTAACGGGGCTCTCGTCGCGGTCGTTGTAGGTGTTTTTGGGATTTTCCCCCAGCGCGAATTTTATAGCGCAGGGGGATTGTACTATCAGCTTGTCAACCCGCTTGCTGCCGCAGGTCTTCATTATCACAAAGCTGCCCCCGATGGGATTGGCGCTGCCTACCCCCGTGCAAACGGAGGTGACCCCCGCTTTTACCGCGTCCTCAAAGCAGCGGTCAAGCGGATTTATGCTGTCGATGGCGCGCAGATGGGGGGTAGAGGGGTCGGTATCCTCGTTGCCGTCCTCTCCCTCGAAGCAAAGGCTGTCCTCCCACATTCCGATATGGCAGTGAGCGTCCACAAACCCGGGGTACATAGTCAGCCCCTCGCCGTCTATCACCTCGTCCTCCGTGTCGGAATATTGGCTCATTTCGCCTATCTCGGTGAAAACTCCCCCCGAAATACGCACGAAGCCGCGCTCAAAGTCTCTTTGCGCCATTGTCCTTATCTTAACATTCTTTATTACCATATTTAAATGACGTTATAGCCGTCCATGCTCCTCAAAATATTTTGTCAGCTTAAGTATCTCCCCGACAATAACGGTGTCCCGCGCATTGCCGTTCACCATGCACATACTGTTGCGGCGGTATATCACGGCGCGGGTGTCGTAAAGCTCCCGAAGCTGCTCGGGAGTGTTTTTTACCACCAGCGGGCGGTTGCTGTCGCCCTTTATGCGCGCGTAGCAGGTCTCAAAGGCTACGTTTATATATACCGACAGCCCGTTTTCTCGTGCAAACCGTGCGGTTTCATCGTTTATAAGAGCCCCGCCGCCCGTTGCCACAACAAAACCGTCGTTCAGCTCGCGTATATATTTAGCCTCCAGCCCGCGGAAGTGCGGCTCTCCGAATTTGTCGAATATTTCGGGGATAGTCATGCCCTCGCGCTCCACTATCACCCTGTCAAGGTCGGTAAAGCTCTTTCCCGAAGCCGCCGCGAGCTGCCGCCCGATATGGCTCTTGCCGCAGCCCATAAAGCCGCAAAGATAAACCGAGCTCATACCAGCGCCTCCATATCGGAGATCAGCATGTCGATGTCTTCCTTATTATAATGAGCGTCGTCCCATATCTCGTGAGCCGCCACCGCCTGCAGCACCAGCATAGCCATTCCCGTCATAGCTCCAGCGCCCTTTTCACGCGCGGTTTTGGCCAGAAGAGTTTCCTTGGGATTGTATACGGCGTCAAGCGCGAGCGTCAGTTTATCGAGGACGT
>CAMWLH010000196.1 GCA_947175045.1 uncultured Clostridia bacterium
ATAAAATATAAATACAAAAGTATTATCTCCCGCAACACCGCTGCCACTCTTCTACTTTACCATAATTCGGCAATATTGTCAACACCAAAGCGCGAAAAATTCACACAACGATGATTTTTTATTTCCGAAACGGGTAATATATGCGCCGCGCTCCGCATAAAATCCATACAGAAAAGGAGCGTAAAGACAATGGAAAACGTAATTACCTTGCATATGCCGCAGGGGGACAAGCCCGCGCCTGCCCCCGAAAACCCTGCCGAGACCGAGATCAAAGAATCCGTCGTTCCGGCGGAGTCGGAGGAGAAATCGGACGAGCCCGTCCGCCGCGTAAGACAGCCGCTTCTGCGCCGCCGCGGAAATTTGCTGCTGATGGGTCTGGCTTCGGTGTGCGGAGCTGCCTGCGGCGGTGTGATGATGTTCAGAGGCGCAGATTTTTCGGCGCTTTCGCAGGCGTTCGTTCTGCAAGCTGAGGGGAGCTTTCTGAGCTTTTTCCTGAGCCGCGTTATTTACGGCGGGATTTTTTTGCTGGCGGAATATATTCTGGGGTATTTCGCGCTGGGCGAGTGGATAGTATGGGCAGTCCCGATGTGCTGCGGAACGGGCGCGGCGCTTACCCTTGCGGCTTCCGCGGAGGGAGCGTCGGGATGGCTGCTTCTGCCCTCGGCGGCAATGACGGCGGTGCTCGCCGTTTTCGGCGCGAATACCTCGGGAGATATGTCAGCGCTGCTGCTGAGGATAGCTGCGGGGAAGAACGGCAGCTTTGTTATGTCGGAGTCCGCCGCGCGGGATTACACTCTGCATTTTCTGGGATATGCGGTTCTGCTGGCGCTGGCGGGGCTTTACGACGGAGTGATAGGGATATTGTAGAAGGCTGCGGCTTTTTCCGAAAATGTACTTGACCGCCAATGCCGTATATGATATAATATGTTGGAGAAATTCGGTCAAGAGCATACTTTTGTTCACGCGGCAAATCAGCGTTGGGCAAAAGCGATACTTTGCCCACGCGGGAATTTTGAAATTCTTTTGAACCAGGAGGTTAAAATGATAATAGGAGTAGATTATTACCCCGAGCATTGGAATGAGGAAATGTGGGTCTCCGACGCGGAGCTTATGGCGAAAACGGGCGTGAAGCTGGTTAGGGTTGGGGAGTTTGCGTGGTGCAGGCTGGAGCCATCCGACGGCTGCTTTGATTTTTCGTGGCTGGACAGAGCGATAGGAGTTTTTGCGGAGCGCGGGATAAAGGTCATTCTGGGAACTCCCACCAACTGCCCGCCGAGATGGCTCTGTGAAGAGCACCCGGAGGTGCTCCCGTGGGGCAGCGACGGCAAACCGAATCCGATTGGCATACGCGGTCACAGGTGCTATAATTCTCCCGTTTTTCTCGAATACGCGCGGCGGATAGTGTCTAAGCTAGCGGAGCACTATAAGGATAACGAAGCGGTCTCCGCGTGGCAGATAGATAACGAGCTTGAAGCCAATATATGCTATTGTGAGGCGTGCAGCGCAAAACACCGCGAGTGGCTGAGAAGAAAGTACGGCACGATTGAAACGCTCAACAAGGCTTATGGAAACGTGGTGTGGAGCGGCGAGTATTCCTCCTGGGAGCAGATAGACCCGCCCTACGGCGGATATAACAGGGCGTGGCTCAACCCCGCGTATATGCTGGACTTCAGCCGCCGTGCCGCCGAGGACGTCACGGAGTTCTGCAATATGCAGGCGGAGCTGATACGCGGATATATCCCAAACGCTCAAATAACTACAAACACCTGGTTCTGCGAAAGTATGCCGGATTTTTACCACACGTTTGAAAAGCTGGATTTTGTGTCCTATGACAATTATCCCACCGTAAGCATTCCACATGATACGGAGAATATCTACACCCACGCGGTGCACCTCGATATTATGCGCGGGATAAAGCGGAAAAACTTTTGCATAATGGAGCAGCTGAGCGGTACGCCCGGGTGTTGGGCGCCGATGAGCAAAACTCCGCGCCCGGGAATGATAAAGGGCTACGCGCTCCAGGCGTTCGCACACGGCGCGGACACAGTGGTGTTTTTCAGGTGGAGAACGGCGGCGACGGGCGCGGAAATGCACTGGCACGGTATTATAGATCATTCCAACGTGCCGGGGCGGAGGTTTGAGGAGTTCGCGGAGCTGTGCCGCGAGGCGGAGAGCCTGGCGGATATAAGAGGAGCGGAGCTGCGCTCCGAGGTGGCGGTGCTTTACTCTACCGAAAGCGAATATGCCTTTAAGCTCCAGCCCCAGACCGACGGTATGTATTATATGGAACAGATAAAGCTGCTGCATTCCGCGTTCGCGGTGTACGGGGTGAACGTAGATATAATCGGGCAGCATGAGGAGCTGACGGGCTATAAGGTGGTGTGCGCTCCCCAAATGTACATAACGGACGAGAGCGTTGCCCGCAGGCTGTATGACTTCGCGGAAAAGGGCGGCACGGTGATACTCACTAACCGCAGTGGGGCAAAGGACGGCAACAACAACTGCGTCGGTGAGCAGCTCCCAGCCATATACGCAAGGCTTGCTGGCTGCCGCGTGGAGGAATACGACCCCATTGGGTGGGATACCGTAAAAGTCAAATTCGCCGACGGCGAGGAGTTTACCGCCAAACAGTGGTGCGATATTCTGCAAACCGATACCGCCGAAGTCGTAGCCTATTATGACGGGAATTTCTATAAAGGAAAGCCCGCCGTGACCCTGAACCGCTTCGGCAGCGGAAAGGCATATTATATCGGTACTGTCGGCGAAAAGAGACTCTATCGGAAAATCGCGCTGGACATTTTAGAGAATATGGGGATAGATCATATTGAGGGTCTGCCCGATAATGTTGAGGTCACACGGCGGGAGGGCGGCGGACATTCCGCGCGGTTTGTCTTTAATAATACCGATGTTCCGCAGAGCTTTGTTATCGATGGAGAGCGGCTTGATATGCAGCCTTTTGAAATGAAAATCCAAACTGTTTGCGCCCCGCTATAACGCACCGGATACCGACAATTCTCCGCTAATAAACTTTTATGCGGCGTCGGTATAAAAAAGTATAGAAAAATGTTGAATAAAGTGGTATAATGTAAAAAGACGGAGCTTCGGGCGGATTACCCGCGCGGATCCCGTTGCGGGTAAAGGAGAATATAATGCCAAAGCCGCATATTTTTAAGACCGGCAAAATAATTGTCGCCGCGGAGCTTGCCGCTCTGCTTCTGGCAGGAGCCGCGATAGGCTTTTGCATAGGCAGCAGACGCTCCTTTAACAGCTCCGAGCGGGAACGGCTCCATGTCAAAAAGGAAAGACTGAAAGCCGATCTGCTTCGTTCTGCGGCTCATGACATACGGACGCCGCTTGCTGTGATAAAAATGTCGACAGGACTTCTGGACGGCGACAGACTGTTGCCGCAGGAGCGCAAGGAAACTCTGAGAGGAATAAGGGAAAGCGTCGACGATCTCACACTGATGATGGAAAATATTCTCACGCTGACCGGCGAAAAGCTGACATACCGACACCTTAAAATGCAGAGCGTTTCGGCGGCGG
The DNA here is from genome assembly GCA_947175045.1 of uncultured Clostridia bacterium. Lineage (GTDB taxonomy): Bacteria > Bacillota > Clostridia > Oscillospirales > Ruminococcaceae > CAG-115. The sequence continues at coordinate 3,544 of CAMWLH010000196.1, forward strand.
AGATCGTTTCGGAGTGCGCGTATAATTTTCGCAAACTTCATGATAAAATTGCCGTTGTGACATACGTTTCCGACGATCTCTTAGAGGTTATGACGGATGCACAGCTTATAAAGCGGGTCATGCAGAACCTGCTGGAAAACGCCGCGGGACACGGACAGGCGACGGTTATCAATATTACGGTCGAGGCAAAAAAAGGCTTTGCGGAGTTCAGGATTGCGGATAACGGCAGGGGTATACCCGAATATGCTCTCGGGTCACTTTTCAAAGAGTGTCCCGGGGGCGCAACGGATACGGAAAAAGGTATGGGCGTGGGGCTTTCATTGTGCAAGGCGGTAATTGAGCTTCACGGCGGAACCATACGCGGAGGGAATGTCAAAGACGGCGCAGAATTCGTCTTTACGCTGCCCCTTGAAAAATAATGCATACACTGTCTTTCATCAGCAATGCGCATCTCACGCGCTCGCAGGCGATTTCAGTATTTGCGAGTGCAGGAGATGATTTTTATGAGCAGAAGATTCAAGGCGCTTATAGTAGAGGATAACAGGTCGATGGCTCGCTTGCTGAATATTCTGTTTGAAAAGGAAAATTTTGAAACGGCGATCGTGAGCAGCGGTATAGAAGCCCAGAAACTCATCGCAAACGATACTCCGGATGTGGTTATTCTTGATATGAAGCTGCCGGATATGAACGGAATGAAGGTGCTCACCAATCTCAGAATGTGGTCGTCAATACCCGTTGTAGTGCTTTCATCACGAAATGACGAGGATAGTATAGTAACGGCTTTGGACGCGGGCGCGGACGATTATATCACAAAGCTGTCAAGCACGGAGTTCCCCGAAAGGGAGCTGATCGCCAGAGTCAACTCGGCTATACGGCGCAAGGCTATTGACATGAGCTTATCCCACAAATATTCCGTGGGAGATCTGGAAATAAATTACGAGCTGTTTCGGGTAAGCGTGGGCGGCAGAGACGTGGGGCTTACGCAGAGCGAATTTAAGATTGTAGCTCTTCTCGGTAAAAATGCGGGGCACGTGCTCACATATGATTATATTATCCGGCATATGTGGGGAACGACCCTTTCGGGCGATAATCAGATATTGAGAGTAAATATGGCGAATATAAGACGTAAGATCGAGAAAAATCCCTCGTCGCCGCGATACATTTTCACCGAGGTTGGCGTAGGATACAGAATGGCAACAGAGGACACGCTTCCGATAGATATCATATAAGATTATCCCGCATGGTTATCAGTGCGGGATTTGTTTATAAGCTAATAATAGTTGGGCTGTGCGTTGTTGGTTTTTTTTTGACTTAATGATACAAATGATAATTTAGCGTAGCTGTTTGTTTTGTTAGATTTATTATGTTGTAGCTTTTTTATTTGTGAAAATAAATTTAATAGAATTTATATGTTTATCCGTTATAT
>CAMWLH010000197.1 GCA_947175045.1 uncultured Clostridia bacterium
TCATATATCTTATCCCCTATGCTGTTTCGGGCGCTAAGCGCGAGGCGGCAAAGGTGATGATGTCCAAGTACAACTACTTCTCCACCTTTGAGTTGACGGGTCTTGTGAGAGCCAACAGCCAGAAGTTTATACAGGAGCAGCTTTCCGCCTTTTTCGTGAGCGTTCCCAACAGCTACATCACCAACAACCGTTCGGGAATACGCCACGATTGCCTGGAGGAGGTCTCCTCAAAGATAGAGAGCGGTATTATGAGCGTTGTTGAGGAGTACAAGCACCTGTTTGTGCTGGAGCTCACGCAGCGCGGTGATAACCCCGAGCGCTATATGATGCGCCCGAATCAGTATGTTTTTGAGTTCTTTTATAATTATATCAATACCAGCACGCTGGTGACGGGACTTAAGGATAAGTTCTGCAGCGGTATCTCGCTTATGCTGCCCGGCAGCGAGGAGCCCGTATCCTTTGAAAAGCTGCGCGAAAACGGTATCTTCACCGAGCGCAGCGAGGTTTCCAAGCAGGAGCACGAGGACGGCTCGGCGGCTAAAATTCTGCTGGAGGATATCGAGCAGCTCAACAAGTGGTACGACGGCGATCCCGACCATGTCATGCTGGCGCGGTACAACTGGGGCGACCTGGCTTCTGACGACGAGGGGAGCGAGTTCCTGTACGCGTTCTACCGCGGGGGGAACACCTATTATATGTCCTCCGACGGAAACCACCAGATCAACGACTACGATCTGGGGCAGGGCTTCAAGAGCATTATCGGGCGCAAGCTGGACAAGTGCATAGTAAACGGCGCGGTCGCGGACGAAAACGCGCTGGAGGAGGCTTTCCGCATAATCGACGAGATGTTCGGGGAGAGCTACCGCATAGCTATGAAGTACTTCCAGTTCGTTATCACTTCGGGCTCTACCACCATTCAGTTTGAGATATCTAAGATAAACATCGGCAACTTCAAGAAGGCTTACGACGTGCTGGCGGCTCACGAAATGCGCTTTGAGAACCACCAGATATACAACCAGGTGGTAACGCTGTTCATGAACTCCTTTACCAACGGCAAGGACGTAATGACGTTCCTGCGGGAGATAAAGGGGCAGGGCGGCGAGGTGACGCTGGCGCTGGATATCAACAAGCGCTACCGCTTCGCGGCTTACGGAAAGCAGTTCATGATACCCTCCAACATCACCAACGCCGATCTGTTGGAGATAGTCGGGGATGTTTACGCGCTTATCGACAGCGGAATGTTCCTCAACCGTATGTTCGACTTTCCGTTCAACCCCGCGCGTTACAGCTTCGATTCCGAGGAGATAATAACGGCGCTGCCCGAGGGCGGTTCGGCGGAGAAGATAGACGCGCTGCTTGAAAAGATATATGTATGCGATCTCGGGCTGGACAAGGTGGCTCTGCTGGACAGCGGCAACAAGCTGCTTAAGATAGTGGATATCGCAGATAAGCTGGACAACGCCGACAAGGAAAAGGCAGATAGGTTCGTGATATTGCGCGAGGGTGCTTCAAAGCCCGTATTTGCTGGGTTTGTGGAGTTCCTGCTGACGGGGGAGAACAAGAATGTTCTCAAGGCGCTCTATTCCAGCACCGAGGAGCCCAACCTCGTGCTGCTCGACCAAATACCCTACTACTTCAAGCCCGTTCCCACCATCACACGCAGCGAGTTTGACTTCCTGCGCGGAGAGATAACGAGGATAGCTGATCATAAGGCTAAAAAGGGTTACAGAAACTATTTCGCGCGCGATATAAACGCTAAGCTGTTCGGCTACGGTGGGGTATGCCCCTGCTGCGGCTACGAGACTGAGGTAATAAACAGCTTTGTTATGAGGAACTTCTCGGTTGAAATGCTCAACGGGGAAAAGGAACAGAAGTTCAACTTCTCACTCTACCTCTGCTCCAACGACGCCAACATGGCGGGCGGCTGGATAATCGACGATATCAGTATCGGCGGAATGTCGCCTTTTCTCTGGCTGGAGGAGATTTCGCTTATCGACAAGATACCCGCGGAGTTCCTGTACTGCCGTATCAAGTACCGTCCGCAGTTCACCTACGACATCTGCGAAGCTGACGCGGGAGAGCAAGGCGCGGCAGGCGAGAACGTCCACGATGGCAGCGAGGAGGTAATGGATATTATCCTTACGCCGCTGCTTGCCGCAAAGTGGTTCGACGACAACTCAAAGGCGCTGGCTTCGAGGCTCAAGGCAGAGCACGAGGCGGAGCAGTCCGGCGAGGAAGAGAGCGAATAAGCGTATACAAAGCCCACGACAATTTTGCCGTGGGCTTTTTAATAAGGATAACCTCCCCGAAAAAAGCGGTTTTGAATTTCAGTTGCCGTTGATGGCGGCGTACAGATATCTTGTTTATGAAGAATATTACGTTGTGTCGCAGTTTTATTATAGCTTAATACCTCTAAACTTGTCAAAATATTATACATCTTTTCTTATAGGTAATGTCATTTTACAAAAAAATATATTTTTTTCAAAAAAGCCCTTGACAAATCGGGAAAAAAGTGTTATACTTAATAAGCTTGATATTAAAGAGATGCGGGTGTAGTTCAATGGTAGAATCCCAGCCTTCCAAGCTGGTCGCGTGGGTTCGATTCCCATCACCCGCTCCACATTTGCCCTTTCGGGTCAAAGGCTCGCTATTATGCGCCATTAGCTCAGCTGGATAGAGCAACCGCCTTCTAAGCGGTAGGTCGAAGGTTCGAATCCTTCATGGCGTGCCATATAAGTTTTTGGTTGACAGTGCGGTTCTTCGCTTGAAGACGTGCGCTTCTGTCAGCTACGATACGGTGGGTATGGCTTAGTTGGTTAAAGCGTCGGATTGTGGTTCCGAAGACCGTGGGTTCGACCCCCACTACCCACCCCATATTTAAAGGCATGGGCTCGGCTTGTGCCTTTTATGATATTTTGGGATATAGCCAAGTGGTAAGGCAACGGACTTTGACTCCGTCATTCCGCTGGTTCAAATCCAGCTATCCCAGCCATTAACAAAATATGTGAGATTCCGCACTGTTGCCGCAAATGGCTTTGCAGTGCGGAATTTTGTTGTTGCAAACAATTCAGAAAATAATATATTTTTTAAAATTTTCCGCAAAAACTCACGATTTTGAACAACTGTGCAACACGAAAATGGTGTGAAAAAAGAAATAAAACTCATTGTGATGTACAAAGTAGTATCACAAATCATCCATTAGTTGGAATATTATAGGAAATTATTCCAGTTTGATATTTTTCCATCAACTCTTTAAACAGTCTGGGGGCGTGCATTGTGTATCTGCTCATTCTCCTGCCACCGCCTATATCCTATAATATATAATGCTATTGTTATCAAGGTCTACTCAGTCATTGTAGTTTTTTGGTCACCCTCTCAATCGTAGAAGGGTGGTTTCACCCTATTATTTGTTTACTGCGTCCAAATTTTTTATCATTGTCAATAACATTGTTATAAAGGAAGCATTCCATATATTTAGAATCCAATTGTGAAGGTGTTAATGTGCAACAAATGACGTTTATTGCATAGATTTTTGGGAATACATGTGCTATAATTATTGAAGGAGGCGATATAAATGAATTACGCAGAAGGACTTAACCAATCAATTACATATTTAGAAGATAATTTGTTTGAAGAAATTGATTATGAAAGGGTTGCCAGAATTGCCGGAATGTCCAAGTCAACTTATCAACGTTTCTTTTTATTGATTGCTGATATGACATTGGAGGAGTATATCAGGAAACGTAAACTTCACTTTGCATTAAGAGAATTAACAGATACTAAATCCAGTATCATTGATATTGCTATGAAGTACGGTTATAATTCGGCAGCAGCATTTTCACGAGCAGTACGTAATTTTACGGGAAGTACACCAAGTAAAATCAGAAAGGAAAGCTGTTCTATCTGTTTTCCGAAACTTAATTTCCAAATCCAAATAAAAGAAGGAGAGATGATTATGAACAAAACTGCTATTGTAAAGATTGAAGAGCATAGGAATGATAAAGTTGTATGTTTCTTTGTAGATTGTGTTGATCCTGAAAATGAAGCATGGAGCCAGATGGCGGAATGGTGCAAAAAGAATGTACTTGATCGTACTGCCAGAAGATATGTGGGAGTGGCACCATTCGGTCACCATCCTCAGTGCGCGGAACACCAAAATGCAGCTGAACATATAAAGCACCCATATAAAGCGATGATGTACCTCTTAGGCGATGAGCGTAATCAGGAAGAATTCTGCGGATTGAAGGTCGAGGATGCTCCCTCAGGCTTGTTTCTTGTAAATGATGTTACACTTAATCAGTTTGATGAAAATGATGATTTGGATATAGCACTTAGTATGATGAAGGCTTCTGAAGCTTTTGTTGAATTTATAAAGAATACTGAGGGATATGAGTTTGATTGTCCGGCTGGAATCTTTTATGAGGAACATATTTTCTCGGAAAGATGGTTTCAAAATGGCGGCGTTCCGGATGGATTTCGTATGTGGGTGCCAATAATTAAAAAGTAAGGAATGACAAACAGGGATTTTCCGGCGGGAGAAAGATGATGGGGGAAGCCACAAAAACGGTATAAGGACAAAGACTATCTCATAAAAAATTTGCCGTAAAATGGAGTAATATTAACTTCACCGAAGCCCCAAAAAATTTTGTTATTCATAATAGTCTTGATTTGGTTGCCAAACCCACTTTCATTGTACTAAGGGAGGGCTTCTGTTGTCTGCCAAGCAAAACGCGAAAATTTGACACTCAAAACACAAAAAACAAGCCGCCGAAAAATATAAAATCGGCGGCTAAAACATTCGCTTAAATGGCTTTATAGTGCGGTTTTATAGATGTTGCAGCGCAACAAAAACCTCAATTTGACATCTACGAAATGTTGATGTGGAAAATTACTCAGCAATTTGTACACTCTGCACAAATTTCAACAATTCAACAGCACTTAGAAAAA
>CAMWLH010000198.1 GCA_947175045.1 uncultured Clostridia bacterium
ACAGCGACTTCACTCGGCGTCATTTTCGGCATACCCTCCATTGAATACAGCGCGGTGCCGTTTCCGACCCACTGCGTTCCGTCCGAGCACGTCGTCATGGTGATGGTATGAGCCTTCTTACATAACGCTGCGACCTTTTTCTTTTTTATCATAGCTCTCCTTTCCGAGATCTTCAAGGCTGATAAGCCCGCACATTTCCTCTCCCAGCCTGCGGTTTCCCGTGTTGATTATGTACATGTACCCCCGTGGAGCGAACGACGTTTCATATGCCGTCCAGCCCCTCGGCACCTCCCCGAAAACGGCGAAGCCCCGAAGCTTGCCCTTTATCTTACTGCTGCTCACTGCCGTCACACGTACCCAAGAGAGTATCGCTCATCGCTTTCAGAGTTTTGGTGAGAGCCGACCTCATCTTTTGCCGCTGCCCCCCGTCCTCAAACGCGCTTATCGCTTCGAGCGCCGAGTTGAAGCTCCGCTGGCACTCCTCGAGGTAGAATTTGAGCCGCTCCTTTTTACTGTCGGGAGGTGTCTTTTTTGCATTCGACTGCAAAGCGGCATTTTCGGCTCTTAGCTTTTCAAGCTCTTCAACATTTGCCTTGCGTGCCTCCTCATATGCGGCGTTCCGCGCGGAGTCCGCTTTCTCCTGCATCTCCTTGAGCTTCGCGTCATATTGCTTTTTAGCGGCTTTCTCCGCCTTTTGTGCCGCAGCTTTTTTAATTTTGGCGATCTCCTCCGCCGAGGGCTTTTCGATTGCCACCTCAACGGGACGGCTTGACAGCTCCTTGTTTAGCTTTTCAAGCGATTCTACGCGTTCTTTCTGCTTGTTCTGCACGGATTTAAGCGCCTCGATCTCGGCGGAAAGCTGCTCGTTTTGCTTCTTAAGCGATTCCGCGGCGCTTTCCTCCTTTGATCTCTCCTCAAGCTCGAGAGTGAGCTGCTCGTTTACGCTTTGCAGTGCCTTAACGCGCTCCACGAGCTCCCGCGCAGACAGCTCCTCCGCTTCGCCGCTTTCAATAAGCCGCTCCCTGTCCTCGTCCTCCAGAACCGTCATCAGCGCCAGCTTGGTAACTCCGATATGCGAAAGCTCGCCAAGCCGCTCCCCGTATTTCTCAAAGCACCTGATATAGCTGTATGCTTGCCGCTGCCTTATAGGCGTGAGCTTCTCACAGTATTCGTCGAAGGTCTCGCAGGCGAACCTCGTGTACAGCTTCTCGTCGCGCATTGCTTTCAGATCGCGCCCGAGCACCACAAAGCCCTCGGCTACAAGCTGCGCATTTGCATTTATGCGACTGTTGAGCAGCGCCGCGCGCTCCTCCAGATCCATGTCCGTTGTGATCATCTCGTTCATAATTTACGCTCCTATTCTTACTTGTATCTTATTCTCCGCCTTCTTGGGATCGATGGAGAACGTCTTCAGCTGCTTGCTTACGAATTTAAGCCACTCTGTTACAAACTCCTTCACCTCATTCGGAGGAGCACAGTTGTTTTTGCCGCGGTTCTGTATCAGCTTGCCGTCGTTATCGATATTGACCGTGAAATACGGCGTGTCGGGCTCGCTTTTCTTTCGCAGTCCGAAAATATTTGTGTTTCCCGCAGCGCATTGGTTAACGTAAGTCTTTACGCAATGGTTCAAGGCAGTGCTCTCACCAACAAAATCCTCAACCGTGCGCAGGGGCTCGATAACAAAGCTCTCATCAGAATAGCTCAACTCGCCGAGCAGTTCCCCGCGCCTTTGCAGAGTCGTTTCCAGACGCTCGTTTTTCCGAACGTCGTAAAGCTTGGTGCAGCGGTCGTGCTCCTCCTTGACATTACGCGGAAATTTCGCGTTGTGATTGCTCAAATCTATTCCAAGCAGCCTTGCGGTCGAAAGGTAATCCTTCCAGTACATCAAAACCGTCGAATACGCCTTTAAAAATGCCCGTTGCTTCTCAATGTAATTCATTGCCGCGCGAAGGGATATTCCGTAGTCTTTCATCAACTCGCCTATCTCGTAATATTTGGATTTATATCTTGCGCAAAGCAGTCTGAAATCCTCCATCTCCGACATTTTCAGTTTGTTGTCGCGCCAGAAAACCAACTGCTGCCATGTCGCGTCGATTTTGACAAACTCCGCAAGCACTTCTTTGTTGATACCCAGCAGTCTCGAGGGACTGCACTCGAGCTCGGGTTCTTTGTCATAATATGCCACGTCAAGGTATCTCCTTGCGATATTGTTAAGCCCCATTTTCGCCATGCTCTCGATAGCGGGACACATCAATACCGCGTTGAACATCTGCGCGGGAGTTCTGTGCTTGTTTATCAGACAAAGCGCTCTCAGATCCATATTCTTTACGCGCGGCAGGTCGAGCGACTGCGTTATCTCAATGATGTTCCCCGGATAGACTGGGCCGAGCTCCCTGTCCTGCTCCGCCCGCTTCGGCGGTATCCGTTCCCACTCGTCGTTATAGGAATTATGGAAATAATGCTCTTTCTCGATAGCTTTCCCATTAGAAACGCACCAGAATGTGCGACGGTATTCGCGGTGCTCCCGACCACGTTCGACGGTACTTCTTTTAGTTTTTTTGTACGTCTGATCGTCTTTGTATCTGAAGCTGCTCTCCAGATAAAAGAAACGTGAAAGGAACTCGTCGCCGTGCCGCTCCGTGTAAATTGCCGTTACATGAAAATCTTGATACTCATTATTGCCGCAATAGTACCCGCCACGCGAAGCGCCGACATTCACAAGCCTTACCGTTCTGCCGCAGCGCGGACAGATACGCTCCGCGCCCTGTTTAACTCTTTCAAGCACTCCCTGCTTATTGCAGCCTCCGCAAAATCCCTTTTGCTGCTTCTTTCGGTCGTATCGGTAGAACCACGGCGCTGTCGCGAGTACATCGTTATACGTCCAATCGAAAAACTCCTGCGGAGCGTTTTCAATACCCTGCATACGCTTAACTATACGCTCCTTGCGGTTCTCCTCGGCTGTCTTTGCTTTTTGCTCCCGCACATACCACTGATAGAACGCCGCCCAGCATATCCCGCGGGTATATTTCCTGCCATTCCTCGGCTTGGCGTTTCTAAGCGCCTCATGCCGCTCCGCGAAGTCCAAAATGATCTTATCCGCGTTTTTCAGCGCCACCCAATTGCTCCCGACATATCCACCTATAAGGCTGTTGGTCTGACAGCATTTGTCCATGCAATCACCACCCGACGTACCGACCGAGTAATCGCTCCTCACAAATTCAACGCCGGTATATAGCTCTCCGCCGACATCGCCGAGAGAATTGATATAAAATCGCTCCTTAATTCTCATAGGGTCCGATTTGTTCCCATAACGTTCCGACTTATATACACAAATGCAGAGTGTTTCGATCTCGCGCTTGGTGGTGTGAAGCTCCGCGGAATAGGCGTTAAAACTATTATCGCACCACCGCTCTGTCTTAGGGCGCTTTACCTTTACAAACTCCTTAAACGGCAGCGCGGACAGTTCCTTGTATTCTATCATGCCGCTCACATCTCAATCCAGCAGGCTGTCGAAGTCGAGAGCAAGCCCCGCGGGCTTTTTCGGCTCGGCAATAGCTATGCACTTGTCGGACACGGGAGCTCCCTCAATGCCGAAGTACTCCCGTACCCACTTGAAATGCTGATCCTCAGAAATTCTCGCTACACCATGCGAGCCTGCCTTGACCTCAAACTTCTTTCCCTTTTTAAAGCAGCTTTCAAGGCAGCCCTTAAGGGTAAGCCCCTTGCCGATAATGTCCTCGCCGATCATCTCGGTGATGAGCGGCTCTATGTAATTGAGCGTATCGCGCTCCAGATCGTTCTTAGGCTCTCCGAGCTGTTTTCTTACTTCCTGTGTCATATGTATTCCTCCTGAAAATCTTTTTACTTAAGGTACGGCATTCTTTTTATTCCCGCTTGATCAGCCGAAGCCGCACATAAGGACGACCGGTAACTTCATTGCGGTCTACTTCACTGTCAATAAGCACCCAGCCCTTGTACAGCTTTTCGACTTCTTCTTTCACCTCGTCATTGCGCTTGGCATTCTGGAGCTTACGCATACGCTTTTTGGATATCCTGTTATCGTCCGTCACTATGTCGGGACGTTTAAGGTTTGTCGAGCAGTTCCATGAACGCTCAAACTTATCGCAATGCTTTTTTGACTTGGTGAGGTACTTGCTTAATCCGAACAGTCCGTCCTTTTTGTCGGGCTTGAGCCTGTCCGCATTTGCCCAGCCGCAATGCCAGCGGTTCTCAATTTCATCGCGGGGAACACCCCCGCTTAAGACGATATGGTAATGCAGTCTCGATCCGCTGCGCTTGTCCTCTGTAACGTACATATATTTCATCTGTACGCCATGTTTCTTGTAATACCTGCGCAGGCGCTGAATGTAATTAGTAAGCTCCCGCCTTGCTTTATCTCTTGGAAACTCCTCCTCAAAGGTAAGCGTAAGATGATAATCGTCCTTGTCAAAATTATTGAACAACAGCCAACGAAAATATTTTCTTGAATACTCGTTGTTCAATTTTTTTATTTTAGGAGGAGAAGCTCTTGTTTTAGTACGACGGGTATTTCTGACCGCCTGTTGCTCTTCTTCTGAGTATTCGAACCAGTCAATCTCCTTGTATCGACAATTATGTCTGCTAAGAGATTTTTCACGGATAAACGTGTGCTTCAAATTTTCACTCTCCCTCAAGGAAAACCAAAAATGAGCGAGAAGTTAATACTCATTACAAGCCCGCCAAGCGGCGCTACAAGCGCTTTTTTTAATGCGACGGTCGAAGCCGTTTCCGACTCCGTGACCGCCGCATTTTTTGCCCGCAGGCTGCCGCGTTTTTTGATTTTCCTATTGACTTTTATACGGGAAAATGATATAATATTTATAGGTTTTAGGTTTTGCATTTGACTGCAAAATTGATTTTTCATTTTCCCGCCTCGGCCGTAT
>CAMWLH010000199.1 GCA_947175045.1 uncultured Clostridia bacterium
TCGCTGCACTGCGCTTTCACAGCGTCTTGCGAAAAAATTTCTTGCGTGGGCGGAATGTTGCTCTTTTTCAATGTTGCTTTACTGCGGGAATAATGGGTTGATCTTTGTGGATACCGCTTTCCCTAAGGCACATAAATTACTGCCAAGCAGCAGGGGACCATACCGTCTATCAGTTTCATTTTTACCCTGCCGACGCCGCACTCCTTAAGCATTTTATAATATCCTTCGGGGGTATAACCCCTCTTTGGCTTGAAGCCTATCAGCCGATACATCTTTACAAGAAAATGCTCCTTGTTTTCCCATGTAAAGGTGGGAACAATTACCTTTCCGCCGCTTTTGGCAACGCGGCAAAGCTCCCTTACCGCTCCCTGCGGATTATCGAGAAGATGCAGAACGTTCCCCGCTATAACGCAGTCGTAGGTGTCGTCCTTGTCGCAAAGCTCGAAAATATTTCTCTTTTCAAAAACTATATTGTCAGCGCCGTATCTTTTCGCCTTTTTACGCGCTCTTAACAGCATATTTTCCGAAAGATCGGTACACACTACTTTGTGAGCCTTTTCAGCCGCGGCTACCGAAAGCGAGCCCGTTCCCGCCGCGCAGTCGAGAACCTCCGCGCCCTTTGGGACAAGTATTTTCACAAGCTCCGTCATCTTATTATAGACATTACCGTTGATCGACTCCGCAATATCGTAGACCGCCGCGATATTATCCCAGAAATCCATTGTATCACCTCCCCGTCTATTCGCTTATATGCTCGAAGCCCTGCTTTAATATAGTATTTACATGGCTGTCCGCCAGGGAATAGAAAATTATTTTTCCCTCCCTGCGGAATCCGACCAAATGCGCGTTTTTGAGTATCTTAAGCTGATGTGAAATCGCAGAGGAGCTCATTCCCACTATTGTTGAGATATCTCCCACGCAAAGTTCCCCGCCGCTCAGCGCGCTTAAAATTTTTATCCGCGTCGAGTCCCCGAAAACCTTGAAAAGCTCCGACAGGTCGATCAGGCTGTCGTCGTCGGGCATCGTTTCGCATATATGCTTTATCACCTCTGGCGGCGCGTACATAAACTCATTCTGAGACATTTCGTTTTCCATTGGAGTTCCTCTTTCTCAAATTATCAATTGAACAGATGTTCAAATGTTTGATTGTATTATACTCCTTTTTTTATGATTTGTCAAGGGGGAATATAAATATTTTTAAATAAATTTTAACGGTCAGATTGAAGTCTGACCGTTAAAATTTAAGTATAATAATCTAATTTAGATGAATCGTAAGGACAATCATCAGGAGCGTGAACCATAACAGGACCTGCTCCCCATTTTGAAGCCAATGTTTTTGAAGTATATATAATTGCAGAATGATCATCATTTACATAAGAAACATGAAATATTTTATTAGAAGAATAGTTGCTCGGAATAGAGCCAGATGTTGAGGTTTTAAAAGAATAACTTCCATCATCCCAATATTTTTCCTGTTCGGGAGAATTGATCCAATAAGAATTAGCAGAACTTTGAGAATGCCAACTGTATGAATGACAATTATAATATGTTGACGAAGATCGTAATTTGTATGTGTTTGGAAAATTATCTGTCGCATATGCATCGTATTCCCTAATTTGAGATGACGATAACTCACTTGAAATCTTTAAAGCAGTTACCGCAGTTCCATTTGGTGTATAAATTGTTGTTTCTGTATAACTTCCCTCTGGACTGCAGGCTGTTATAAAAAACACTATTAAAACAGATAAAGTAACAAGCATAATTTTTTACACTTTTTCATTTTTTCCTCCTTAATCAACGTTAATATATTGAAATATTTCTTCAACAGCTGCAGACATATCAACCTTATCATTTATAAATGTTGCGGAACTGAGATATTCCGATAAATATACATCATTTTCCACATAATCTCGAAATTCGGGATTATCTATCATAAGTGAACGTCCGGCTATTAAAAAGCTTTCATTAACAGAAAAAATATCATAATTGCTTTTAGACTCCTGAACAGATACAGCCAAATTTATGAGTTCTTCTCTTTCTTCAGCAGTCATTTTGTTAAGAACGTTTTCCTGAGAAATCATAAATTCCAAAAATTGCATATAAATACAAGGGTAACGTTGAGTATTTTTTATTTTTTCTGGATTTATATTTTTATATTTATTAAAAAGAACCGTACCTACATCATCTCTGTTAAGAAACTCCTGCAAACCGTTGAAATTTTTCACAACCTTTTCATAGCCTGCTTGAAGAGAATTGCTGAAAATAAAATCACCCAAATTTGGATATGCCATACACACGTCAAACAATTCTTCCGTGCTTAGATTTGTCAGATCTTCTTCATTTATTTGGCAAATCTCTAATTTATCCTGATATGTTTTCAATTCCGCCCATTCCTCTGTGTTATTTGTTGGTGTTATTAAATAAAAAGAACTTGCTTTATCAACAGCAATATCGTCAGCCTCATACGAAAATGCAACTGTACCGAAAGAGAGAACAACCAAAGAAATCACTCCGGCAGTAATAAGTTTTTTGTTAATTTTCATTAAAATCCCTACTTTCTTAAAATTAATTTATACAAACAAATATTTAATTATATTATACACCTATTTATTATATTTGTCAAGTTTATTATATTTGTCAAGAGGGAAAATGAATTTTTTTACATAAAAATCCGCGGCAAAAGCCGCGGAATTATTTTCGTTATGACTTCATCGATAAGCCGAGTTCTGTCGTGTATGACCATCTATCTAGCCCCGCCGTCGCCGACGGGATCAAGCCACCTTTCAACGAAGCGCGCCGAGCAGACGCGTAACTCTCCGCACCAACCGGTGTTGCATCGGATAGGGTTTACATGGCAGCGCGGTCTCCCGCGCCCCGGTGAGCTCTTACCTCGCCTTTCCACCCTTACAGTAAAACTGCGGTATATCTCTGTTGCACTAGCCCTAAGGTCGCCCTCGGCTGACGTTATCAGCTATCCTGCTCTGTGATGCTCGGACTTTCCTCATTGTACTCTCGTACCCCGCGGTCATATAATGAAGTCACCATATTATTATAACAGATTGCTCCGAAAAAATCAAGCGGTCCGCCGTAAATTTATATCATCTCCGCCCGAATTTTACACGGCATCGGAAAAGGCAGAGCCACTGAATATATGTCATGTCGCCCGACGGCTTTATTTCGGGAAGCCCCGCCAGTCTCAGCGCGGTCGACACCTGCTTTTTCGTCAGCGGAGCGCGCGAACCGTAAAATCCGAACTTATTACAGCGGGAAATAAATTCCGCAAAATCACGCTTTTGGCTTATGGGGATATCCGCGGTTTTTTTGGTAAGCTCCAGCATTACAACATCCGTGCGGGGCGCGGGGTGAAAATCCGTTCTGCTGAAATAATAGCTTATTTTGACGTCGAAAAAGGGCTTAAGCAGCAGTGAACTCGTATTTTCACTCGGCAGTCCGCAAACGCGCTTTGCCGCGCCCTTTTCCATTATCAGCCAGATATGCTCGGGTAAATTACCGTCGGTCAGCTTCCGCATGATCTCAGACGTTTTTGAAAACGGAATGTTCGCGAAAACCTTGTAGGGAGCCTTTGGCAGCCTGCATTTAAGAAAATCCCCGCATATAAGGCGGACGTTTTCCGCGACGTTAGGTTTCAGCCTCTCATAAAGAGCCTTGTCGATCTCGTAGGAAACGACCGTTTTCGCTCTTTTTGAGAGAGCCCTTGTAATATGACCCTTTCCCGCGCCGATTTCCAGAACCGTGTCGTCGGCGGAAATGTCGGTTTTACGCAGCAGACGTTCTATAATGTGACAATCGGTCAAAAAATTCTGTGAGATACTGTAAGGATTTACCTTATTTTTGGACATAAAAATACACCTCGTTTGTTAATTTCGTATCACAAAAAAGGCATAGCTATCCCATCGGGCTGTTAAAGCCGCTTGGAACGCTATGCTTACTTGCGAATACGAATTACAAACATAAGTGTACTTCCTTTATCAATTTGGTCGGATCTGTCCGACTGTTACATTATAGCATAAATATTTAATTTTGTCAATATCAATATTTATTGACATAAGTCATATGTTTTTTAACGCTTTAATATCGGATAAACCGAAGTTTTTCTTTCAACTTTTTCTTCAAGAATGTTGAAAATTTTTCTTTCACTAAAGTATCAACTTCAATTCAACACCTTGAAAAAATTTTATCAACTATTTTCACAATGTTTTAACAAAGCTCTTTTTTAACATTTTCAACCGAGTTTTCAACCGAAAAACAAAGGAAAAGCTATTTTTTATGTTGAAAAGTTTAAAAATTAAAAAGTTATATTTTATTTTGAATAAAAATTTTATTACTAAAATAATAACAATTACTGAAATTCTTATTAAACACTGATTTTAAGATAATGGCAAAAAATTAACACACGGTATAATAAACATGTTTTCCACCGTTTTTTACGGATAAAATAAAAAAATCGTTAAAAAATAAAAAATGATTTTGCGGTAACAATGCAGTTTTTTAACATTTTCAACCGAGTTTTCAACATATCCCGGAGATTATTAACCGAATATACCCATAGTTTTTGTAAAATCAACTATTTTCCGTTGAAAATATTGGAAAGATAAAAATGAAAATAAAAAAAGTTGAAAATATACAAGGAAAAAACGTATAAAATAAAATTTCAGTCAATAATAAATTAAGAAAAACAGCGAATCGCAAGCAAAGTGAAAAAAATTTAAGGGCGGATCGCATAAAATTTTTTTAATAAGGAGAAAAAAGTGATAAAAGGCGTTACAAAGAATGTTATTGAGATAAACAATATGAACAGCGAGTATTTTGAAAAAGCAATAATAATTTTAAAGGAGGACTGCTCTGTCAGTGAGAACGAACTGGGAATAGAAGCCCGGTTAGCAATAGGTGATCCG
>CAMWLH010000200.1 GCA_947175045.1 uncultured Clostridia bacterium
CAGGAATTTTCCGCAAGCCGCCGTGAAAGAGTAGCGCAGCGGAGCTTTCGCGGCGGGCTAGCGCAAACAACGCAAAGCGTTGTTTGCAGCGGTGCGGAAAATTCAAATTTAAATCATTTGGCAAGAGCAACATAAATTGACCGTAGTAAAGCAACGCTCGCCAGGAGCAACGTAACGCCCACGCAGGAATTTTCCGCAAGCCGCCGTGAAAGAGTAGCGCAGCGGAGCTTTCGCGGCGAGCTAGCGCAAACAACGCAAAGCGTTGTTTGCAGCGGTGCGGAAAATTCAAATTCAGATAAGAGGATAACATGAATATTTTGGTGATAGGCTGCGGAATGGTCGGGTCTGCTCTGGCGGTGACGCTGGACAGGAAAGGGCACGACGTTTCGGTGATAGACAGAAATCAGGAGCGGTTCGACGGGCTTTCGTCGGAGTTCGGCGGATTTACCTCTACGGGCGTCCCCATAGATCAGGACGTGCTTAAGCGAGCGGGTATCGGCACCTGCGACGCGCTTTTCGCCGTGACGGACGAGGACGATATGAATCTTATGGTGGCGCAGCTTGCTAAGCAGATTTACAGCGTGCCGAAAATCTTCGCGCGTATCACGGATATAACAAAGAGCGAGGTTTTTGAGGAGATGGGGGTAAAAACCATATGCCCCACCAAGCTTACCGTAAGCGCCGCCTGCTCCGCTATCGAGGAGGAGGGCGCGGTGGCGGCGGATATCAATTTTGAGAATCACACCGTGCATTTCTCGGCTATGGAGACCCCCGAATCGCTCATCGGAAAAACCCCCGAGGATATTCAGTACGAACCGAACGAGGTGCTTTTCGGAGTGATAAGGGACAGCGCGGGGCTTATACTGTTCAGAGGTCAGCCCATCACTTTCGGCGAGGGTGACAGGCTGATATTCGCCGTAAAGACTTAGGCGCGTTTCCCGGGAGGAGCCGCCCCGCGGCTTGCCGACAATTCGCGAAGCGAATTTCGCTGCGCAGCGGCGACTTTTTCGCTCGCGAAAAAGGTCGGCACGCCGCAGCGTTTTCGAGTGCCCCTGTAAAGGGGCGGGAGAAAACGCTTTTGCTTCCGCGGAGGGCTGTAAAAGGGGAACCGCATAACGGAAATTCCCCTTGAATTATCAAATGAATAGGCGGCAAAGGCATCGCCTGTAAAGAGCGACATAATATTCACGCAGGAAAGCTGCGCACGCAAAAATCAACACTTCGCCCACGCAGGGAATTTTCCGCGAGAGCCCGTGAAAACGGAGCGCAGCGGAGTTCTCGCGGGCTCTCACGGAAAATTCTTTGAGATTAGGAGACTAAATGAAGATTATTATTGTTGGCGGCGGCAAGGTCGGGTTTTATCTTGCCAAGACGCTGCTGGAGCATGATCATGATATTACGGTCATAGAGAGCAATAAGGAGCAGAGTAAATTCTGCGCTAACAATCTGGACGCGGAGGTAAGCTGCGGGAACGGTACGTCGGTGGAGGCTCTTGAAGCTTGCGGGGCGGACAGGGCGGACGCGGTGATAGCGGTGATGGGCAGGGACGAGAGCAATCTTGTATGCTGCCAGATAGCTAAGAAGCGGTTCGGGGTAAAGCGGACTATAGCAAAGGTGAATAACCCCAAGAATACTGAGGCTCTTAAAGACCTCGGGGTGGATATCGTGATATCGGCGACGGATAATATTATTCAGCAGCTTGAGCATGAGGTGGATATCAGCGCGGTAAAGCAGCTTATAAAGCTGAACGGCGACGAGGCTTCGCTGATGGAGATAACCATTCCGCAGGACTACCCGCTGGAGGGTAAGAAACTGCTGGAGCTGCCGCTTCCGCAAGGGTGCAATATAGCCTGCATAAACCGCGGCGGCAGGACTATCATTCCGCGAGGTCAGACCACGCTGTGCGGCGGGGATACGGTGCTTATAGTAATGTTGAGCTCTGTGGAAAAGGAGCTGCGCAGGGCGCTTAAGATCAAGGATTGATATGACGGACGGGAGGATACGGCGGTGTTCGGAAAAAATAAAAAGAGCGACGTGGGAGATTTCGCGGGCTTTGTGCTGCTGAGCGAGGCAAGGTGGAGCAAGGCAAAGTTTATAGAGGATATGAAAACGGAATGGGACGTTGATGTCCCCGATGAAAAGCCGGAGGAAAACGACGTTGTGTACGCGCAGGTGGGCGATTTCACGCTGGTTATCGGAATGATGCCCGCGCCCGTTCCTGACGGCGCTCCCGAGCATTTCGCGCACGGGAATTATATGTGGCGCGACGCGGTGGAGACCGTAAAGAGCCACAAGGCGCATTTGTTGGTCTGCATACTCGGCGATAACGGCGATCTGCTCGAAAAAGGGCGGCTATATGTTATGGCGAGCGCTGCCGTTTTGAAGCAGGAGACTGCGATAGCCTTCTACCAGGAGGGCGCGGTGTACGAGCCGGAAATGTACCTCGTGTGCGCGAGAATGATAAAATCGCAGCAGTTCCCGCTGCTGAACTGGGTGTGGTTCGGGCTGTACAACGACGGCAAGATGGCGGGCTGCTATACCTACGGAATGAGGCGGTTCGGCAAGGAGGAAATGGAGGTATACGTCGCGTCCGAGGGCGCGGACCTTAACGAGATACGGGAATTTGTGCTCAGCATAGCCACATATGTTATAGACAGCGACGTAACTCTTAAGGACGGCGAGACCATAGGGTTCACCGAGGAGCAGAAGCTCCCCATAACCCTGAGCAAGGGAATACTGCTGGAGGGCAAAACGCTTAAGATAGCCTACGGAACGCAATGATTCCCGGCAAAAACGAAAATCGAAAGGGGTAAGCTCCCCCGCGGAGCGTGACAGTATGGAAGATAAGAAAAAGGCGGGCAAGTCCAAAAAGCCCATTCCCGAGATATCGAGGAAAACTCCTCCCGAGGCGGCAAAGAAGCCCGCTCCCAAAAGGAAGCCCCAGGGGAGCACCATTTTCGCGCTGGATATCGGAACTCACAGCGTGGTGGGCATACTCGCGGAAAAGAGCGGCGGGGCATACCGCATACTCGATATGGAGACCGCGACGCACGTCAAGCGCGCTATGCGTGACGGTCAGATAGAGGATATCGCGGCGGTCGCGGAGATCATCAAGCGGGTGAAATCGCGGCTGGAAAAGCGGAGCAATATCGAGCTCACTAAGGTCTGCATGGCTGCCGCGGGACGCACGCTGAAAACGGTGCGGGCGACATGGGATCACGAGCTTCCGCCCGAAAAGACTATCACAGCAAAGGACGCTAAGACCGCGGAGCTTGAAGCGGTGCGCCGCACCTCGGAGCAGTTCTCGGCGGAGAACGAGGGGGATTCCTCTTACTGCGTGGGGCACAGTGTGGTGTCGGTCATGCTGGACGGCTATAAGGTGGCTACCGCTGTGGGACACCGCGGCGAAAAGCTAACTACCGAGATAATAGCGGCGTTTCTGCCCGCGTTCGTGGTGGAGAGCCTTTGCTCCGCCATAGACAGGGCGGGGCTGACGGCGGCGGGGCTCACCCTTGAGCCTATCGCGGCAATGAACGTGGTGGTGCCGTCCGATCTGCGGCTGATAAACATCGCGCTGTGCGATATCGGCGCGGGAACCTCGGACGTGGCAGTGTCGCGGGACGGCAGCGTAGTCGCCTACGGAATGGCTACGGTGGCGGGCGACGAGGTCACCGAGAGCCTTATGAAGCGGCTGCTAGTGGATTTTCAGACGGCAGAGCGGATAAAATCCTGTACCGATGATCGGGTGACCTACACCGACATACTTCTCGCGGAGCACACGGTGACCGCGGAGGAGCTTACGGAGCTGCTCGCGCCCTCGGCGGAGGTTCTCGCGGAAACCATCGCGAACGAAATTCTGGCGGCTAACCTTGTTCCGCCCCAGGCGGTATTTCTGGTAGGCGGCGGCAGCAAGCTGAGGGGGCTCCCCGAAAAGCTGGCGGAGAAGCTGGGGCTTGACCACAGCCGCGTTACCGTGGGTCGGCGGGAGCTTATGAGAGGTATAAGCGCTCCCGATAATATGGAAATAGGCGCGGAGCACGCTACCCCTCTCGGAATAGCCGTCACAAACAGCGAGGGACTGTCCTACGATTTCACCACCATAACCCTCAACGGAAACAAGATACGCGCCCTCGGCACGAGCCGCCTTACAATATTCGAGCTGCTGCCGCTGGGAGATATCAGCCCCGAAACGCTTACGGCAAAGGCGGGCGACGATCTCGCGTTTACGCTCAACGGTGAGCGCGTCACGCTTCGCGGTACTCCCGCAAAGCCCGCGGAGATCATTATTGACGGCAAAAACGCTTCAATGGATTCTATGGTGGGCGGCGGCGACGAGGTGGAGGTAACTCCCGCGGAAAACGGCGACGACGCGGCGGCAAGGCTGTCGGACTATGTAGAGATACCCGTGGTATCCTCTATAACCGTGACCTTGCTCGGCGACGAGTGGAGCCTTAAAAAGAGAATATTTGTCAACGGGCGGGCGGTCTCCTCCGACCGCGATATACATAGCGGGGATATTATTGAGGAGCACTCGGTCACTCTGGGCGAGCTGCTTAATTCCGCAAAGGTGACGGGCAGAGTATTGCTAAACGGTAAGCAGCAGTCCCACGAAACAGTCCTTTGCGACGGCGACGTTATCGAGGAGGCAAGCTCCGCGCCGATAAAGATGGTTCAGCCCGAAGCCGATACGCCCGCCGCGGAGCAGTCCGCTGCCGAGGCTGCCGCAGAGACGGTTCCGACCCAAATCGAGCGCATCGAACACATTGAACACACCGAGAATATCAAGAACACCGAAGCGGAGAGTACTGTCGGCGAGCGGACTGCTACCGTTCGGCAAGCGCCGATGGAGACTGAACCTAATCAACCAAATCAACCCACTCAACAAATTCAAACCGCGCAATTCACCCAAC
>CAMWLH010000201.1 GCA_947175045.1 uncultured Clostridia bacterium
TCACAAGGAGCTGAGCGGGAGGGCGCAGCAGAACAACTCCGTGGAAATTCTGGAATATATTGAGAATTTGAACGAGTCAGCCGCGCGTTGCACACCCGAAACGGTCTGTAAAAATCCCGCGGTAAACGCGGGTTTATCGAAATATATAAACCCCGCGAAAAATATCGGCTGCCGCACGGAGCATAAAATTTTCATACCCGAAAATCTTCCCTTTGAGCTGCCCGACGTTTGCATTATCCTTTCAAACGCGCTGGACAACGCGCTGAACGCCTGCGAAAAATGCCCCGAGGACAAGCGTTATATGGATTTGCTGGCGGATTTCTCGGATGACCGAAAGCTGAAAATATCCGTGAGAAATTCCTGCGCGGATATCGTGGAGCTTGACGCGGAGGGCTTGCCCGTTGTCGGAGCACGGACGGACGGTCACGGAATCGGACTTCGCGGTGTGAAAAAGATCGTTGAAAAATACAACGGCTTCATATGCTGCTCATATGAAAACGGGGAATTCCTGTTTTGCACAGAGATATTCCGCGATCCAAACGGCGGCACTAAAAGCGGTGAAAATAACGGACAAAAACCTAAACGCGCAAAGGCTTTATCCGCCGTTCTGACGTCGCTTATCTGCGTTATAGGTCTGCTCAATTTCTCTCCGACAACCGCAAGCGCATTATCCGCGATATTGTCCGTCAATATCAAAACCATAAGCTACGGCTGGGGTGATAACTATTTTAACGCGGAATATCCCGAATTTGCCGGCGACAATTCCGATAAGCTGAATCAGGCCGCAAGGGATTTTATCGCCGAAGCAAAAGATATTTTCCGGCAGTATGCGCTCCAAAAATATGAGGGATATGTGGCGGAGGACGCGGGATATCGCATTTATATTGACAACAGAAAGTATCTGTCGGCGCGTTTTTACGCGACCATCAATGTGGGCGGGTCCATGGATTACAGCCGCTGCGTGACTATTGACAAGCAAAGCGGCGAGGTTCTTGCTCTGTCCGACCTGTTTGATGAAAATTATGATTATATCGGTGAAATAAGCGCGTTTGTGCTCAGCCAAATGGAATTCCGCGTTCAATATATGGATGCGAACTATTTCATTCCCGGAGGTATCTGGAGCGACGATGAGTGCTTCAAGGAAATTGCGCCCGATCAGCAATTCTATCTTAATTCGGATGGAAAACTTGTGATCGTTTTCGATGAGTATACGGTCGCGCCGGGCTCAGAGGGTACTCCCGAATTTGTAATGCCGGATGAAATTTTCCGTTACGATATATATTGACAGGAACAATTACAATTATCCGAGAGCGGCAGCCCTCGGATAGTTCTTTGTATTTATTTTTATTTTTTGTTGCTTCGCAAGAGCATCTGAAGGCGTTCCGCCTTTTTCGTAGCTGAGATTTTGTTTTACACAAAATTTGTCGGGATTTACAGAAATATACTTACAGATTTCAACCCTTTATCGGGAAATAGTAATCCATCTGGTCATATCCCATTATTTCATGTGCAAGCGGCGATGTAATAATATTTCCCAACTGCGGACGCGAATCATCACGTTTGAACCCATTTTCAGCTATAAACTTATCCACTTCCGCGTTCATAAAATCCATATCCGTTTTTTGGTCGATATCTGTTGCGACAGCATAAAGACCGCCCTGAAAATCTATGATCTCAAATTCGGACGGAACGCTCATGCCGTCATCAAACATATACAGCCAAGTAAAGCCGTCTTCCCCGCCATACAAGAAATCCTTGGGGAAAAGTCCGCGTTTTTGCAGGGAAAGCCATTCATCAAATCGATTGAATTTTTCCTTTCCAAACATCCCCTTTCCGGACGAAACCATTTTACAATCCGGCATTTCATAAATTTTGATACCTTGCATTTCTTATTCCTCCTGCAAATTATTTAGGTTCTTGATTTATATCATCAACCTTGTTCAAACACCTGTCTGCGCACAACATGTATTCAAACAATATGATAACCAAAGTGAGTTTAAGCTCATTGTTCTTCATACTGATGCGGTACATAAGGCAAAATCGCGTATGTAACATCATCTGCCGATATGCTTTTATGCTCCAATTGTCTGTACCCGATAGTTGATTGCTCACAGGGATAATTTTTACAATCAAAGCAATGATCAAGCCTGTTTTGCTGTAAGCATTCTATCGGCTCATAAAGCTCATCGTCTTTAATTTGACAATAACAACCCGAAGTGCCACAGCCCGTACACGGACTCCAACCTAAATCACCATATACAGAATTCATATGCGAAATAACCACTTCCCTAAATTCTTCGCTGATGCCGGTATAATGCACACAAAGGTCACATCTGTGCCCGCATTTGCCATATACTGCATTTTCCTTTGAAAGCGGTTCGCGGTTTGGCTTTTTCTTAATAAGTATCAGTTTTTTGACATACTCAAAAACGTCCGAATTATCAACATGGATAAAGAGCCATTTCCCGTCATGATAGGTTTTGGTTTTGTCATAAAGCTTCTGCATCCATATTGGAAATTCATTTCTTACTTCTTCAAATTTCTCCCGTTCCGCTTTACCGAAAACCAATTGAAAATCATAATGGTCATCATAGAGATAAATTGAAAGAACAGTCCTCTTGCCCTGACGAAACTTCACACAAGGTCGACCATAATCCATTAATGCGACTTCATCAAGCCGATACTTACCACGTATAAACTTTACGATTTCCAATTCTGCTTTTTCAAGTTCTTTCATTATAAACCCCCAGATATTGTTTTTTTAGATTATTTCTTTTTATTGCCTGCCATATCCACAGCATTGATATAGTATAAATAATCCCGAACACTCGGAGTTACCTGAAAATTAGGATTGCAGCAGCCGCATCTCCATATGATTTTGTTATTAAGCTGATAAGAAATTCCCGAAGTGCAGGTTCCCGAAATTCTGTTACCGCAACCATTGTCACTGACCATAAAATTGTCAATAACACTTTCAGGACAATTTTTAATGTACTCAATAACTTTGTCCATATTTTTTATCCGAAAATAGAATTTAAATTCGGTGTCCATACTGGTAAGCCAGAAATCGGCATTTGTATTTCTATTGCGATCTCCCTCTTTTTTATAATACCGAATCTGAGGTCCTTCGTTCCAATCCTGAAAATTATAACAGTAGTTTCGTTTTATCAGCTCCTCATGTATCAATTTAGCCGCTGTTCTGTCCTGTTCCGAAGAAAAAAGATCGGAGACCGTTTCAACACCGTTATCGTATTCTATTGAATCCCAATCGCCTTCAAACAATCTGTAATTCAGCCTGCAAAAATCCTTGAACCTGTCTGTATTGTTGGATTTTACAGCCAAAATGTGTAATACTGTTATAGCATTCTTATTATCGGGATATGAAACAGTGATATTGGTATTACTTTTTATTTTACCATTAACCAGTCCGTCAGCTATAATTCCGTAAT
Organism: uncultured Clostridia bacterium; assembly: GCA_947175045.1. Lineage (GTDB taxonomy): Bacteria > Bacillota > Clostridia > Oscillospirales > Ruminococcaceae > CAG-115. Next base: position 3,450 of record CAMWLH010000201.1, read on the forward strand.
TTCCGAGTATATTCAGAAATGCACCAAGATTTGTAATTTTCAGAGTTTTACATTGTTCTTTTAATCTATCTGCTTGTATGCATAATTCACCGTTTTGCGTCAATTCACCCGAATATCCCAACACATAAAAAATTTTCGCGTATTTATAGGATTCCTCGCGGGACGCTCTCGCTTCCTTGGCAAAATATCCATATTCGTTCATGTCGTATATTGGCAGAAGCATACCGGCGGGATCATTCAATATGTCTTCATAGCAATGCGCAAAAATTTCATGAAGCTCATCAAACCCGCTTTTCAATTCCTCATGCGTACATATTGTTTTATATACGCCATGTATGGGAAATTCATTCGGATATGACATCAATTCTTTTTTTCTGAGCTGCGACCAGCGCTCTATCCAATATTTCATCTTGATTTTCCTTTCAGTTCTTATTCCCGCGGCATTTATTTTCGCCCAAACCCATGTAAGTTATTAAAGATCGTTCTTTAATTTTATGGGCGTATAAAAGTTCTGTTGATGATAGCCGAGACCTTTCCTGATCTCATCGTCCACATAGATAATATGAACCGATGTTGCTCGGCTGTCGTCAATTACAAAATTTGTTTTTTCTAACCGCTTTTCTATTTTTTTCAGTACCTTATTGCCGCTTTCGTCATCACCGTCTATACTTACCGCGACCGCATACAGTCCTCCCGGGTGCTCAATAATTTCATACGGGGCAACATCAGCCTCTGTAATTTCGTCTTTAATACGCCAGATCCATTCAAGACTTCCATTATTTTCGCACAGAAAATCGGGAGCGTCAAAAATAATCGGCTGGTAAAAATCATTGTGCGCTTCCTGCCACATCTGAAATTTCCCAAAGACATCGTCAAATGACATTGCGCCCGATGTGACCGCTCTGAATTTCGGAATACGGACGATTATTATATCGGGCACTTTATCGTTCAGCTTTTCGGTGACTTCAAAAAAGCGGTCGGCAATTGCCGAATTGCCGTTGTAGTCCACATTTGTAATTTGCGCTTCAATGTCTTTGGCTTTATCATATAACAGCTTTACATCTATTTCTCTTTCAAAATCCAACCGTCGTATCTGATCAATAAATTCCAGCACGATTTTTTTCAACTCATGCAAAAGAGAAACCTCTTCGTCTATATCATCAACTTTCTTTTCAAGCACGTCCAAGACGACTTCGGAGCCTGCTGTATTAAAAATGCGCTTAATATCCTTAATGCTGATATTAAGTCTGCGCAAAATCAAAATCTGCTCCAAACGCTTTATCGCGGCTTCATCATACAGCCTGTAAGCGTAGTCGTCGTTCCGTGTGCTTTCTATTAGGCCCATATCCTCATAATAACGAAGAGTACGGGCGGATATATTGTATCTTACGGATATTTCCCTGATTTTGGCTAAATTACCCATATTATTTATCCCTTTCATTGATGATAACTATATTAT
>CAMWLH010000202.1 GCA_947175045.1 uncultured Clostridia bacterium
CCTCTCGCTCAATCACACCAATATATCGGGTACCTGCGGTCGGCTTATGTGCTGTCTGAAATACGAGCAGAGCTGCTACGAGGAGTTCCTGCGCACCACGCCCAAGGTCGGGGCTTACGTCGAAACCGCCGAGGGGCGCGGGGTCGTGGAGGAAACAAATCTGCTGACGGGTATTCTGAAAATAAAGCTCGATAAAAATCCCAACGCTCCCATAACCGTCAATAAGACGGAGGTCAAGCTCATCAAGGACGGTCAAATTCGCCTTAACCGCGACGAGATACGCGCGCTGAAAAATCTTGAGGATAATTAGGCTTTCAGTAGAAGTTAATGAGAAAAATATTTTTAATTTTAGCATGCTTGCCGTTGTTTCTGTGCGGGTCATGTGCGCTTAATGATGAGAGCAGCCAGCAAAAAAGCTTAACTGAGGCGCAAATAGCAAAAATTGCTTTTGACAATAAATTTCTGGACTTTAACAGATATGTTTATCCGGATTGCTATGCCGGATGTCATTACAGCGACAACGGCGAAAAATTTATTATAAATGTAACCGCGAAGGACACCGGTGATTTTGACCTTTTACTTTCCGAGTTTGACTGTGTAGAGCTTAATCTTGTTAAATATAGCCGGCAAGAGCTTTATGACCGTGCCAATCTAATTAACGAAAATTTGGAGAATGATTTTTCCGAAATTAAGTTTGCTTAAGCAGTAGTTGATTTGGACAGAAATTGTTTAATAATTGAAGTGCTTCAGGAAACATTAGATGATGATAATATTATGAGCGATTTAAAACTTTACTGTTGTATTTGAACTGCCGCCGTTAAGCCCGCTTTTATAAATAGTACAAATAATTTTTGTAGGTGATCAGTCCCTTACCATTAAAACGAACCTGCGCTCTGATTCGCGATAACGCCCAAGCGGTATTTTTTTGATAAAACTTCAAGAAGCCGCGGAACACCATCGTATACCTTTTCAAGATGGCGGGGCCATTTAACGGTTTCAAGCCCGAACTCCCTTGCCGCGTCCTTATACGGCAGACGGTTCTGCGCGGCAAGCTCCGCCATGCGCCTTTCCAGAACCTCTCTGCACGGCGCGCCGCGCTGTCTGAGCAATTCGCGCGTTCTGTACTCCGCGCACTCGCTCTCGTCAATAAGAGTTGAGCCTAAATCAAAAAACAACCGTTTTATCATTTTTTAGCTCCTTCGGTATCCGTAAAATAAAGGGTCTGAAAGCTGAACTGAAATGCAGCCGTAAACGCGCCGCCTATATTTTCTTCGGCGTAACGTCGCTCCATTTTACCTCAAGCTTTGCCGCGAGAACATCATTGAAAAGTTCCTCGTTTCGGCTGCCTATCATAATATTTGCGGAAAACCCATTCGACCTGAACCAGCCGAGCGCTCCGCCCTCGTTGAACAGAACGATATTCCCGTACTGCCAATATTCCTCCAGAATATCCAACCGACCCGAGAAAATTTCCCGCAGCATTTTCTCGGGCGACAGAGCCGCGCGGAGCGCTCCCGTTATCTTGCCCTCTCTGACGAACGGCATCGAACATATTGTCTTAACGACTATCCTGTTCATTGCATAGAAAAAATTTTCGTCACCCGCGGAGCACTCCCACGCGCCCTTGCGGCAGACCCCCACCGTTCCCTCGTCAACGGACAAGCCCACAAAAGTTCTTTTTATTCTGTAAAACACGATATATCCGCCGTCGGTGTATAGCTCGTCAAGCGAAAGGAAGCGCTCCGTTCCCTCAGTAAGCCCGCCGTCAGCGCCGAGAAATTTATAGAGAATTTTGATTTCGCGCGGCAGAGTTACTCCAAGCCGCTTTTCGACCGCGGTAAAATCTATTTCTTTAAATTCGGTTTTACCCGCGCATTTGAAAATGATTTCCAGACCATGCTCAAAATCCGTAAATTCCTGCTCGGTAAACGCGTGATTATCCCACAGCTTCACCGCGTCGTCCTTGTCGGTAAACGGAATGTTGGTTTTGATATGCTCCGGCTTCAATGCGGAAATACGCACTCTTCCCGACACCTGAGCCGCGGGATATTCCCCGTAATAAACATTGCCGCGCAGAAAATAAAATCCCTTTTTCATATTCGGCATAATAATATCCCCCTATTGAAAATCAGAATTTCACGGGCTTGTATTTGTCCAAATCCCTTACACTCGCTGAGTCGTAAAACTCACGGAAAATTTCAACGCACTCATTTTCACCGCAGAGCTTTTCCACAAGTCTTGTGTGATTTTCGTCCTCTATTCCGAGCTGTACGATGATCCGGTCGCCGCGCGTATCCCTTACCGCCTGAACATAACGGATATTATGCCGCGCATCTCCCACGGTGAGCGTAACAAACTCATCGTCATCATCAAACATTTCCAGCACTCGGTCAAGAATGTCCTGCCAATTTTTCGCCGCTCTTTCAAGCGTCTGGGTGTGTAGTTTGTGCGGAACATCACACTTGGTTTTTTCAAAAAGCATTTCTCCGTTTTCGTTTTGCATGTCGGTATCCTCCGTTATTTTATCGGGAGCGCTGTTAGTAATACGCCCTCCCGTTTTTTCGTCTATGTAGTTTTTCAGCCGCGAGAATTTGCTTTGCGCAAACTGCTCCGCCAACAGCTCGGGAGTTTTTGCGGCGGCTTCCATATCCACAGCTATAAAGGCGTTGAAGCTGAACTCGCCGCTTTCGCAGGTGAATTTTATCGTTTCAATAAAGCGGTATGCCTCGCCCGTCAGCCGTCCTCCGCTGATAAATTCGCGGCTTACCTCGGCGCTTTTTATCGAATCGTAGGGGATATTTATTTTTTTGAATATCAGGCGGAAAATCACCAAGCTGTCGTCCGCGACGAAACGTCCCGGCGCGTTGAATAGCAACACCAACAAGGGGGCTATTGCTACAGCCAATATAAGCCCCGCGATATACGAAAATACCGTTGCCGCGATAGCTGCGATAATGTACAGGACTATAAAGATCTCAAACTACTCGCTGTTATATGTGAATTTCTCGTTCATATTTATCTCCTTTCAGAAAAAACGGGAGATCCGTTAAATTATAAAGTTCACTGTTCCGTAGATCAGATGACATAATGTGAATATTGATCCGAAAATGACCGCGGCAAAATTTCTTCTGCCGACAGCATAAAGCAAAAGTGCCAGGCAGGGCGGCAGCGTAAGAGCCGCTATCACGGGCGGCGCGGTAAGTCCGCTGTAATACAGCGCCCAGCCCGCGTAATATATCAGAACGCAGATACCCGCTGCGATGATATACCCGCGCTTAAGGGCGAGGCGCTCCTTTCGTATCAATACGCAAAGGGCGGCTATCGTCAGGAACTGAAACACCGAGCCCGCCGCGTCAACGGTCTCCGTGGCGGAATCTCCCCTTAAAATATCATTCGGGGCGGGCAGGGCGAACCATACAAAATCCGGTATCATTATTATCAGAAAAACTATCAGTCCTCCGACATCAAAACCCGGCTTATAATTTTTCACTTCCGATCGTAGGAAAGGCTGCCGCTCCCGATGTTTATGCATAAAATAACCTCCGTTTTTTGCTGACGAAAATCAATGGAAATACGCAGCCACAGTTAAATCGTCGTGATAATTTCTTCCTTTTTCGGAGCGTTCTCTTGCGATTTTTATGATATTACCGACACTATCCGCCAAACAATCGGCTTGCATCAGCTCTCCGATAAGCGAAGGCTCGACATGATCGCTTACGCCGTCGCAGCACAGAACTATCATATCGCCCTTATGCAGGGCTATCTCCTCTATGGAATACTCGGGAACCACGCTTGGAATGAAACGGTCAAACATAGACCACATATGTTCGGGTAATTTGTGAACGTAATCCTCCAACTGTTCCTCGGTAAATAAGCCGAGCTCTACCAAATTATGATAGGTTTTCTTTGTTTTTGCGACCCTTGTGACAGACTTTTCATGTATATAAAAGGCGGGGGAATCTCCGACTGCCGCGACCGTCGCAATATCATTTTGAATAACACAGATCACCAGCGTACCAAAAATATAATGATTGTTTTCCTGCGAGATCGCTATCAATTTATTATTGATATCCTTAATTATTTTGTCCAGATATTCCCTTACAGATAATCCCGACAATGAAAAGGGAGTGTTCCTTACCGTTTCGGCACAGAGCCCCGACATAATGACCTTTCCCTCTTTCCCCGCGCCCGAAGCGCCGTCGGACAGCATAAGCGTATCCGAAGATATAAAGTATGAATCGCCGTTTACTCCGCTTGTTCCCGTAAGACTGTTCCCATACGTTAACATCCTGTTTTTCCTCCCGATATCGTCAAAAACCGTTATAATACTTATTATAGCATATCGTCCGAAATAAATCAATCCCATGTGCTTTTATGGCATTTTCGCGGCCTGTTAGTTTAGGCTAAGCCAAAATACACAAATATTCCGAAAAAATTTATTTAATTTTTGACTTGACTTTTTCTGAAAAAGTGATACAATATATTAAAGACCCGTCGCTTATGCGTGGGGTCATTAACAGGGTAATTTTATCCAATACATACAGGAGGTAAACTATTATGGCATATGTAATTTCCGATGATTGCATCGCTTGCGGCGCTTGCGCTGACGGCTGCCCCGTAAATGCGATTTCCGAGGGCGACGGCAAGTATGTTATCGACGCTGACGCTTGCATCGACTGCGGCGCTTGCGCAGGTACTTGTCCCGTAGGAGCTCCCTCTGAGGGCTGATATGGCAATATTTGAACTGAAACGCGCACGGTAAACTGTATCGTGCGCGTTTTCTTTTTTATTTTGAGTTGGTGGAATAAATGATAATTTATGCTAACACGCTAATAATTTGTTAGATTTTTGTTACTGGGTTTATTTTT
>CAMWLH010000203.1 GCA_947175045.1 uncultured Clostridia bacterium
GACAGGTACGGCGGCATGGAACTTTGTCGCGATATCCCAGTATATCCTTGGTGTAAAGCCGCAGTATGACGGGCTTAAGATCGATCCCTCCATTCCTCATGAGTGGGACGGCTTCAAAATCTCGCGCCTGTTCCGCGGAGCTACCTATAACGTGACCGTAAGCAATCCGAACCACGTTTGCTCGGGCGTTAAGAGCATGACCGTAGACGGCAAGGCGATCGACGGAAACGTTATCCCCGCTTTCGACAGCGGCGTTCACGAGGTCGAGGTAGTTCTTGGATAAATTATTAGGTATTTAACCTTTTGGGTGGCTGCAACTGCTTGTGTGGCTTTCGGCTGTAACAGCCATTGTCACCTTATGCTTTTTGCAGCCGCCCTAAATTATTATATTCTCACATAAATGAAGAAGGAGGTATAAATCGGTGATGAACAAGAAAAGGATTCTATACCTTTCAGCTGCGTTTTTTCTGTTGGCTTTGGCGGCAGGCTGCGGCAATACGGAAACGCGGAGTGCGGCGGATTTACAGAGTGGAATGACTTACGATACCGACGCTCACACGGAAGAAGTCGACCTCCCGCCCAAGGATACTGACTGTCTTGCTGTCGCAAATGAAATTACCATAGCTTTTCAATCACTTTATCGAAATTATTTGCAGAATGAGCCGGGAGAGTTAGCTTTTACAATAAGCCGGGATTCTTCGTTAATGCTTCAAGATAACGGAATGGGTTTCATGCCTGTGGTCGATGATGAGATAAAGTGCCGCGATGATTTAAAAAATGTTCTGACAGAATACTGTACCGATGAATTTGCCGAAAGGCTGTTGGACGAAGCTGTTTACCGAGACTTTGACGGCAAACTTTTTAAGGCGTGGGAAACGGGTCTGAGCGATCCGGGGAGGGCTCAGTTTGGCTGCTATATTGAGGACTGTGTTCTTGATGAAAATATATTGACCGTACACTTTATAAGCATCGGCGCAGAAAATGAAAATTTTGATATCGACACGGAGGTTTATTGTCGCAATCCGATAAATGACGAACCATTTGATATAATGCTTGTATGGGAAAACGGGCGATGGTTTATTTCAGATATCAATGGTCTAACAGATGAGAGCTGCATAGCCTTTTCCTACCGCGAGGACATAACCAAGTCAATGCATGAAGCAAAGGCTGAAACCTCTCCCGATCCTCGGACGGAAGAGATCGACCTCCCGCCCGAGGATACTGACTGCCTTGCCGTGGCCGATGAATGCGCATTAGCTTTTCAATCGCTTTTTCTCAAATATTTGCAATATGAAGAAAGCGAATTATCCATCAAGTTCCATGATGACCCTTCATCATGGATTACAGATCCCATTTTTTACCGTCCTGTGATTAATGATCAAATAAAATGTTGTGATGACCTTAAAAGTATTATGATGGAATATTGTACTGATAATTTTGCCCAGGAGCTTTTGGATAATGCACATTATCGCGATTATGATAACGCATTTTATAAAGGAGAATGCGAGCTTGCTCCCGCGGCAAAATACCAGTTCGGCTGTTATATAAACGACTGCGTTCTTGACGGAAACAAAATGACCGTTGATCTTATAAATATAGGGTCTGAAAATAAAAATTTTGATATCGATTTAGAGTATTATGTTCGCATGATGATGTACGACCAGCCTTTTGAGATGACGCTCATATGGGAAAGCGGCAAATGGCTTATTTCGGATATCAGCGACGGATATGAGGACAAAATAGGATATTCCTACCGCCCGGAAATAACCAAATCAATGCACGAGGCAGATTCAGCCGTTCAGGCGGAGGAGATAGACCTTCCGCCCGAGGATACCGACTGCCTTGCTGTTGCAAACGAAATTACACTGACTTTTCAAACGCTTTATCAGAATTATTTGCAGGCTGAGGAAAGCGAGTTATCATTTAAGATAGACACCGACCGCTCGTTGTGGGTTTTTCCTAACGGTGGGCACGGGCTGGCTTACGTTCCTGTGATCAATGATGAGATAAGATGCTGCAATGATTTAAAAAGGATTCTGACAGAATACTGTACCGATGAATTCGCCGAGGAACTTCTGGAAGACGCAAATTACCGTGATATTGATGGCAAGCTTTATAGTCAGTTTTAAGATGGTCGGGTCGACGTAGGAAGAGGGCAATTCGGCTGTTATATCAACGAATGCGCTCTTGACGGTAATAAAATGACCGTGGGATTTATAAGCATCGGCTCGGAGAATGAAAACTTTGATATCGACACAGAGCGCTATTGCCGAATGTCAACACATGACCAAACCTTTGAAATGACGCTTGTATGGAAAAATGGGAAATGGCTCATTTTGAGTCTCAGCAGTTCGGATCCCTCTATCAAGGGACGCCCCTGCCCCTTGTGCTGGGCTGATTCCATAGCATTTTCATACCGCCCGGACATAACCAAGTCAATGCATGAAACAAATTAAACACAATCGCCCGCAGGAGTCCCGCGGGCGATTTTCATATCTATCTTTCGCCGTCTTTCAACAGCGCAATCAGCGCCGGGTATAACACGCCCGCAATCACCCAGATAAGCCATGTCCAACCCCAGCCGAATGTCGTAAAGCTGACCGTAAGGTAAATCGCAGTAACTATTGCCCAATAGGCGCCGAGAAAAGGCTTGTTTTTCTTATTCTTTACGGCATACTCGCCCTCCTGAAGCAGCTTTTCATAGCTTGCCCAATTCACGCCTCCCATGATATGGAATACCACTCCAACCCCCGCAATCGGGAACAAACAGCACAGCATAACGACCACGGCAATCTCGTTCTGCTCGAACACGGTAACGCCAACAAAAAGCGGAGCTATCGAAAGTATCTCCAAAATCGTGCCGATTATATTATACCGCGTATGTGTGTCCGCATATTGATCACAGCGCTTTTTAACCATTCCGCTCACGCCGTATTCGGTCTCAAACACCTCGGTCTCCAGATACTCAAAGCGCTTTGTTTTGCTTCCTACCGAAATATATATGCCAACGGCGACCGCCACGAGAATAAGCATAACAAGCATTCCTATCCCTCCCGCGGCATCGTCGGTTATCCCGCCCCAAAATTCGCTCAGCCCACCCAAAAGAATAAGGCAAACGGGAGAAATAATGCACAAAAAGGTCGCGAGAGCTATCCATTTCGCGGTCTTTTCCTTTATTGAAAGAAACGCGGCAGCCTCCTCCATTGATACGCGCCTCACCTTTGACGTTTCGTCTATCTCAATGTATGACGGCTCCTCCTCGTCCTCTTTTAAAAGGTAGTCGGTACTCACCCCGAAAAGCTGCGACATCTTCACTATCTTCTCGATATCGGGAAAGGACTGCGCGCCCTCCCACTTTGAAACGGACTGGCGGCTCACGCCGAGCTGCTCCGCAAGCTCCTCCTGCGACCAGCCGCTCTTTTTACGCAGTTGAATAAGTTTATCCGCAAATATCATAATTTCCTCCTGTTAAAATTTCTTCGAGCTCGTTGATATCAGTATACTGTTCCGGAGGAGCGCAAACCACCAATCCGCCTTTTCAATCTGTCAACCGGCGGTTGCTTTTATTTATTTTAGCGGCAAACCTATTGCTTTGATACAACATAATGATCATTATCGGTAAAAATTACTCCCTCGCCGTCGTCGATACGCAGAACCTCGCAGCGGTTCTCCCGCTCGTAATTTGCGATGCGCTGCTCAAAATTATCAAATCTTTCAATAAACCTGTGATAATGGGGGATCATTTCAATATCGGCAAGCCCCAGCGCGGTATTATCGGGGAGCCCCACCCCGTCGTTCATCTCGGGGGAAAATCCCGCGACAAGGCTTATACTTTTCTGTAATATCAGTGCTCCCGCGCTTATACCTATAAGCAGCTTGGTTTCCGATATACGCTTTAGTAGCCCCTCTGCGCCCGTTTTCCGTATCGCGTTCAGCAGGTAGAACGGGTTCCCACCGTTTATTTCCACAACATCAAAATTTAAAAGTATTCCGGGATCGTCCTCGTCAAAATCAAAATAATCAACCGACAATCCAAGCCGCTTCAATTCCTCGGTTATCCTCGGAATATGCCAGTCATTACGCTTATATCCCACAGAAGCGGTCGTGATAATAACGGAGCTTGTCAACCCCCCCGGTGTAGGGGCTGATATCTCGCGCCAGCTTTTCGGAGGATATCCCGTTAGAGGTCAGTATGATCATTTTTTCTCCCATCAAATCAAAGCCCTTTTGCAAGGGCTTTAACCGTTATGAAAATGCCGCCGCTTGTTCCCGATAAGCTCCCGTATCATCGCGGAGAGCGCGGATTTTTTCAGCGGCTCCTTCTGCTCGTCCAGCTCGGGAGAGCCTTTCTCCAGCACCGCCCTCGATATCCGCGCAAACCTTGACGGTATCTTCTCCAGGGCGCGGCGCGAGAGTTCATCAATACATTTATCGCAGCAGCAGGCGTTGAAGCGCCGCAGCAGCTCCCCCGCGTTCTCCCTTATCACAAGCTCGGTGAGGTTTACAGTCAGCAGCTCGTTAGGGTCGGCGTAGTACTCGCCGAATATCTCCGCCGCCTCCCGCCGCATTATCTTCGACAGCGGCGCTCGCCCGCGAAGCTGCTGCGGGATACGGCTCTTCCCCGCGATAATTACGGGGTTGACGTCGCTCTGCGTTTCCACCAGCTTCATTACCTGCGGGGTCTTGCTGCCGCCCTTTTCGGGCTCAGAGACCTTTTTGGATTTAGCGCCCGCGGTTTTTTTAGCTTTTTTTGGGGGATTATCCTGCGCCTCCGCCTTAGCTTCGTAGGAACGCTCCGCCGTTTTTTTGCGCTTTGCCGCGGGCTTGTCCGTTACTGCGTCGGGA
>CAMWLH010000204.1 GCA_947175045.1 uncultured Clostridia bacterium
AATGGCTTTGTACAGCCGTTTGTGGGCATAATATCTTTTTTGTCAATGTTTGTTGGTTGGGGCGGAAGGATTTGAATTTTCATCGACATTTTTAACAAAGTTTTGACAAATACTTGTTTAGAGTGTATAATATTTTGAGGGTGATATAAAATGCCAAATAAATACAATGACGAAATTAACGGCATTATAGAGCGCACTAAAGAGATAAAAAGACTCAAAAATTTGACTGTAAACGAGTGGTTTTCAATATTTCTTTCTGATTATTGTCAAAATATTAAAACCTCAACTCTTGCAAGTTATCAACAATCTTTTGCAAATCACATAAAAATAATCTTAGGTGATGTGTTGCTTAGTGACATTTGTAGTGAGGTAATTCAGTTCTTTATCAATGTTCTTTTGAATGGCGATCAAGAACGCCAACCGCTTGCACCTAAATCTGTTAAAAATGTATATGGTGTTTTGCATAAAGGTCTCTCTTGTGCATATAGACTTGGATACATACAATCGGATATCAAGGATATGATGATAATACTTCCTAAAAATCGTCAAGTTGATATAAATCCATTGACAAATGATGAAATAATATCTCTCATAGCTGAGATAACCGACAGTCAATATAAAAGCATAATTTTGACAGCTTTGTTTACTGGCATGAGGGAGTCGGAATTGTTAGGCTTAAAGTGGTATGATATTGATTTTCAAGGCGGAACAATAAAGATTGCTCGTCAATTGACCCGTGATAAGATTACGCGGCAATATGTCTTGACATCAGTGAAGAATGATAGACCACGCTCAATTAGTCCTGCTCCATTTATTATGAAAATGTTGCAGGATAGATTTAATGGAAACAGAAATGATTTTGTTTTCACTAATGAATTAGGAACACACTTTAGTCACAATGCAGTTTATCGTTATCTAAAGAAAGCTGCTATGAAAGCATTCGGTAGGTCAAATGTGCGATTTCACGATTTGCGGCATACATATGCAGTGCTTTCATTACAGGCAGGTGATGATTACAAAACATTACAAGCCAATATGGGACATTATTCAGCGGCATTTACACTTGATAGGTATGGTCATTGTACGGATGTTATGAAGAATGTCAGCTCACAAAGAATGGAAAAATATTATCAAAATGTCCTTATGGGAGATGAGCTAATTATTCAAAAACCAATAAATCTCATTGTTTAATATGTTGTACACCACAAAGTTGCTTTGTGGTGTTTGTTTTTCGGAACACTGACGCAGGTAGAAACGAGCTTCGTTTATCGGTGCAAGTCCGATTGTTCCGACCAAGCGACAGGTGACTTTTACTGCGATTTTCAAACGCATGCTCTAAAGCGAAAGTAAAATCGTACGGGTTTACCGTATTCAAGGAGGGCTAAGATGAATTACAATGGTAAATGGAGCAGCACAAATCCGCTTCCCTACCCTACTGTGGCTAATCTGCTAAAATTGAATGCAGATAGCATAAAAGGTTTGACAGAAAGTCTTTGCAACAGTGTAGAAATAAACGAATTGAACGATTTCGGGCAGCTCTCGTTTGCGATGGTCATTATTCTGCTGACTCAGATATCAGAGAAAATGCAGAAAGGACAAACGCTTGAGGACTTTTTAAAAATAGGTTAAACGCCCATTCGGGCTTTAGCAGTACGGAAAAGGTCGCGCCTTTGGGCAGTTATCTCCTTTTCTGCCTTGCTCCGTACTTATATAACTTAAAAGGTGAACATTGTGATATATGTATCACAAAATGTGTCCGACAGGACAGAAAGAAGGTATTTTATGAACATCAACGAACTGAAAACCGAGCTCGATGAGCTCAACTGCACTTTTTTCAAGCCGCTGCTTGAAAATACGGACATATGGGATTATGACGACTTCTCCGATAGAATCATAGGCGGACTTAAAAGCGCCGATGACTATCTTTTATCGGACGAGCTGCGCGATGTAATGGCACACATAAACGAGGCTGCAAAAAGGCTCGATTATCTTTCCAGACCTATTAAAGGCGAATATACCATTCACCAAAACAGCAGCGGACGGTTTGAGTGCGAAGCGAAAGAATACACCTGCGGTTCTAAGATTGAATACTATACGCGTGATGATTTCGACGAAAAATACAAGTGGTTTCTGAGCCGTGTTGAACACGACGGAGATCAATATTTTATCGTAGGCTCTGATGTTACGCTTGAAGGACTTCGGGTGCGTATTAGAAGATGATAATATGGCAGTAGCATTGAAAAAAACGGCAATCGTTCGAGAAGATATTCAGACAGTAAAAGGTACGAGACTATGAGAAAGCCGCCACAAATTGAAGATTACCAACAGATCACAGAAGATATATGTAAGATTTTCTCCGAGCGCCTCAAGGCTTTGAAGGACGAGCGGAGTCTAACTTTGGAGGGTATCGCGGATATAATCGGCACGTCCCGACAAAGTGTGGTTTACTACGCGATGGGCGACAGATTGCCGAGCATACCTGTTTTAATATGCATAGCAACAATGTTTGCAACGTCGGTCGATTATCTTCTCGGCGTGAGCAACGAAAGAGGGTGTGACAAACATGACAATTGACGAGGTATTGCAGGGAATAACCATTTTGAAAGACTGCACATCAGTAAATTTATTTGCTGTATTGCTTATATTACTTGGTCTTGCGGAAGTGTCGTTCTTTGTTTCGCTTTTTATCATGAGATTCTCAGAAAGCTTTCTTAGAGAAAAAATAAGAATAATTATTCTCACCGTTATATGTATTTTAGGGGTTATTTTGAATGGTTGGTTTTACATGGAACGTCCCGTATTCATTAACTTCTATATTTCTCCAAATGACATCGAAATCCCGCAACTTGCAACATTTTTTAATGTTAGCGGAATAAACACAGCTGATGGTATGATTGTATGCCATATTGTACCTAAATCCGAATTTTATGATGATCTAATAACGTATTGGATGAAGAAAGAAGGTATTTTATTATGAAAACAAATGCAAACAAGAAAAGGGCTGTCCGAGCGAGTGCTATAAAAGAGTATTTTGCCGAGCAACCGTGGATCGTCCCCTCACTTGTATTTATAGCAATATTGGCTGTTGTAGTTACATTATCTTTAACAGTTCCCCATAACAAGCAAGCGGTTGTAACCGCAGTTGGGCAGGATTGCGTTATTGTAGCCTACCAAAACAACGCAATAAATTCAACTGTTGTTGCAAAAGTCGAAACGGAAACGCCGGAACAATACAATGTGGGTGATACGGTAAGTATTAGACTTAGGGGGCAAGAAATTCTCTGCTTACAATAATCCCCTGCCACGGGGTTTATATAAACACCTTTCCAACTTTGGGCGCATTACATACGGTGCGCCCGAATATGCAGCTTGATGGGTCACTCCCCGAAGGCTGCTCCAACGGCGGAGATGTCGGTAACAAAGCTGCGTCATTTCAGCTTCTCCGACCGCATTGAAGCCGTAACGCAGAAAAAAGGTCGCTCCTTTGGGCGGGATTTAACCTTCTTCTCCCGCCCCTCTGCGTTTTCTATCAGAAAAAGAAGGTAAATGTGATATATGTATCACAAATGCGTCCAACAGGACAGAAAGAAGGTATTTTATGAAATCAATGGCGTTCTACAACAACAAGGGCGGCGTAGGTAAGACTACATCGGTTATCAACATTGCGTATCAGCTTGCCGCCGACAAAAAGATCCTCATAGTCGATCTGGACGGGCAGGCAAACTGCTCACGCTTTTTTGTGGATGAGCCGAAAGCAGGACTTGAGCAAGCACTCACAAAAACTATGGTCTCTCCTGCGATCGCGCTATCACCAACTCGCTATCCCAATATTGATATTATCTCGGCTACTCCCGCACTTAATGATATCGTTTCTATTTTCTATGCACTGCCTGAGGAAACACAGCGCCATAATGCCGAGAAGATTATTAAGGAAACCGAGAAGCCTTGGCACGCTGTAAAGTATGATTACATTCTGGTTGATCTCCCCCCTGCTCTCAATAAAATTACCGAAAACATTATCAGTATATGTGATTATGTTTTTGTTCCGATTGAGCTTGGAACATTCGCTATTCAAGGCATTCCGACAGTCACAAATATAATTTCCGACTGCGGCGCAAAATTCGGCGGCTGTTTCGTTAATAAATTTGACCGCGAAAATCCGTCTGATATTCAGCTTATGGAAATGCTGAAAAGCTCGCTCGGCACAAAAGCTCTGAACAGCTTCATTCCTTTCAGCCGTGTGGTCAAAAACTCCGTTTCATATAAATTGACCGCGCCCGAGTATATGGGCTGGACGTTTGCAGCGGAGTGTATCGCGAACCTTGTTAAAGAGATCGCGGAGATATGCGAGTGAGGTGTCATTTTATGTCAGAGAAGAAAATTGGTGAACGCATTCGCTTAGTTCGCAAAAACACGGGGTGCAATCAGAAGGAGTTTGGCTCATTACTTAATATACCACAGTCCACCCTGTCGGCATACGAAACAAACAGAATGCAGCCCACTGTTGCTTCACTCATAATTATTGCTGAAAAATTCAATGTATCGCTCGATTGGCTTTGCGGTGTTGAATGCGGCAATGGAAAAAAAGCAGAACAGGAGATCGACAATTCAAGCAGTGAGTTGCCCGATGATCTTAAAAAAGCTTTGGACGATGCAACAAAATTTCTTCAAGAATTAGCGGCTATGCGCGAAGGCGAAAACAAATCTTGTAAAAAACTTCGCAAAACGCCAAAAAAAGAATTTGAAAAAGGGCGTGATGGCAAATGAGATGGGATGGAATAACGCTCGCAAACATAGTTAAGGCAGAACTTTATAATTTCTGTGTATACG
>CAMWLH010000205.1 GCA_947175045.1 uncultured Clostridia bacterium
CTGTAGCGCCGAACTGCGCGACATTGCCGATAATGATATTATCCGACGGCTTGTAGCGTGCCTCCTTTGGCGCGTAAACTATCAGCTTACCGCCCGACAGCCCCTTTCCGAAATAGTCGTTGCCGTCGCCCTCAAGCTCCAGCGTAAGCCCCTTTGGGATAAACGCGCCGAAGCTCTGTCCGCCCGCGCCCCTGCACTTGATGACATAGGTATCCTCGTCAAGGGTGTTGCAGTATTTTCTTGTGATCTCCGCGCCGAAAAGCGTTCCCAGGGAGCGGTTGAGGTTGTTCACATCAAGCTCCAGCGTTTTGGGCTGCCCCACTGCGAGAGCTTCCTTCATTGCGGGTATTATCACCCGCTCGTCAAGGGTCTCCTCCAGCTTGAAATCATAGCGATCCTCCGCCGTAAAATGAGCCGCGGTTCCCACGTAGGGATTTTCCAGCACGGCGGTCATATCTATTTTAGCAGCCTTATGACCCTCGGGGTATTCCCTCTTGACCAGCAGGTCGGAGCGCCCCACAAGCTCGTCCACCGTTCTTATGCCGAGCTTAGCCATATACTCCCGCATTTCCCGCGCGATAAATCTCATAAAGTTTATTACATATTCGGGCTTTCCCTTGAAGCATTTTCTCAGCTCGGGATTCTGTGTGGCAACGCCCACGGGACAGGTATCCAGATTGCACACGCGCATCATAACGCATCCCATAGTCACAAGCGGAGCCGTAGCGAAGCCGTATTCCTCCGCGCCGAGCATTGCCGCTATCACCACGTCGCGCCCCGTCATCATTTTTCCGTCCGTTTCGATAACTACTTTGGAACGCAGTCCATTCATAATAAGCGTTCTGTGAGTTTCCGCCAGACCAAGCTCCCAAGGCAGACCCGCGTTGTGTATGGAGCTGCTCGGAGCGGCTCCCGTACCGCCGTCGTAGCCCGAGATGAGCACTACTCCCGCGCCTGCCTTAGCGACGCCCGCGGCGATAGTTCCCACTCCCGCCTCCGATACCAGCTTGACGGAAATTCTGGCGTTCTTGTTGGCGTTTTTAAGATCGTATATAAGCTGCGCCAGATCCTCAATGGAATAGATATCGTGGTGAGGGGGCGGCGAGATAAGCGCCACGCCCGGGGTTGAATGCCTTGTTTTCGCTATCCACGGATAAACCTTTTTTGCGGGAAGATGTCCGCCCTCGCCGGGCTTAGCGCCCTGCGCCATCTTTATCTGTATCTCCTTTGCCGAGGTGAGATATTTTGAGGTAACGCCGAATCGCCCCGAAGCCACCTGCTTGATGGCAGAGCACTTGTCCTCCGCTTCGCCCGCGGTAACGATTCTCTCCAGATCCTCGCCGCCCTCGCCGCTGTTGGATTTGCCGCCGATACGGTTCATGGCTATCGCCATGCACTCGTGAGCCTCCCGAGAAATAGAGCCGTAGGACATCGCGCCCGTCTTGAAGCGGCGCATAATGCTATCCTCGCTCTCCACCTCGTCAATGGATATGGGCTCGTCGGCATATTTGAAATCAAGAGTGCTTCTTAATGTGAGATTTTTGGTTTCATCGTCCAGCGCCGCGGTGTATTTCTTAAAGAGCCCGTAGTCTTCCCTGCGGGTTGCCTGCTGCAAAAGATGTATGGTGAGCGGGTTGTACATATGCTCCTCGCCGCCGCTTCTGGATTTGTGAGCACCTATGCTCTCCACCGCGTCGTTTACCGTAAGGTCGCGGGGATCGAACGCCGCGTCGTGCAGCGACATCACGCGGTTTTCGATATCTTCTAAGCCGATACCGCCGACGCGGCTCACAACGTTCGGGAAATACTCGTCGCAGACGCTCCTGCTCACGCCGAGCGCCTCGAATATCTCCGAGCCCTGGTAGGACTGTATAGTGGAAATTCCCATTTTGGATGCGATCTTGACGATACCGTCAACTATCGCCTTTACATAGGCGTTCTCCGCCTCGATGTATTCCTTGTCAAGCGAGCGCTCCGCCACCAGCTTGTGAAGAGTATCAAGGGCAAGGTAGGGATTTACCGCACTCGCGCCGAAGCCGAGCAGCGCCGCGAAATGGTGCACCTCGGTAGGCTCGGCGGTCTCAACGATAATGGACATAGCGGTGCTCATTCTTGTTTTTATAAGGTAGCTTTCCAGCGCCGATACCGCCAGCAGCGAGG
This sequence comes from uncultured Clostridia bacterium, assembly GCA_947175045.1. Classification (GTDB taxonomy): domain Bacteria; phylum Bacillota; class Clostridia; order Oscillospirales; family Ruminococcaceae; genus CAG-115. Next base: position 2,161 of record CAMWLH010000205.1, read on the forward strand.
GTATCGCAAGCCTGCCCTTGTCCACTCCCCTGTCCGAAAGAATAAGTATCGAAGCCCCCTCGGAGTGCGCCTTGTCAGCCTGCCTGTACAGATTCTCTATGGCTTCCTTAAGAGAGGTTTCTCCCTTTACATACAGCATGGATATCTCCGCGGTTTTAAGCCCGTCTATCTTCGCAGATCGTATTTTCAGCAGGTCGAGATTAGTCAGCACGGGGTTCTTTATCTGCAATACCAGACAGTTCCGCTCGTCCTCCTCCAGGATATTGCCAGAAGCGCCGAGGTAGACCGTGGTGTCGGTGATAACCGACTCCCTCACCGCGTCGATCGGAGGATTTGTTACCTGTGCGAAAAGCTGTTTGAAGTAGTCGAACAGCGGCGGGTTTTTCTTGGAAAGCGGCGGTATGGGAGTATCCACGCCCATAGCCATGGTAGGTTCTCCCCCGTTCAGCGCCATGGGTATCATAACGTTCCTTATCGACTCGTAGGTGTAGCCGAAGGCTCTCTGGAGCCGCTGGAGCTCCTCCCCTTTAATGCGTACCGGCTTTTTGTTGGGCTTGTTGAACTCGCTTAACGGGTGAAGATTGTGGTCGAGCCACTCCCCGTAGGGCTGACGCTTACTGTAATAATTCTTTACGGTATCGTCGTCGATAAGCTCCCCGCGCTGCGTGTCGACCAGCAGCAGCTTGCCCGGGTGCAGGCGCTCTTTGCAGACGATGGTTTCAACGGGGATATCAAGCGCGCCTACCTCCGAGGACAAAACGAGATATCTGTCGCCGTTCTCCTCGGTTATATAATAGCGCGAGGGGCGCAGACCGTTGCGGTCGAGGATAGCTCCCAGACGGTCGCCGTCGGTGAATATTATCGAAGCGGGACCGTCCCACGGCTCCATCATAGTTGCGTAATACTGGTAGAACGCGCGCTTTTCGCGGCTCATGGTAGTCTGGTGCTGCCACGGCTCGGGAATTAGAGTAATTATCGCCAGCGGGAGATCGACCCCCGCCATCGCCATAAATTCGAGAGTGTTGTCCAGCCGCGCGGAATCCGAGCCGGTCACGTCGAGTATCGGCACGATATCATTCATTCTGTCTCCGATAAGCGGGCTGTTGAGGATATGCTCCCTTGAAAGCATTTTGTCCACGTTGCCCGTGATGGTGTTGATCTCACCGTTATGTACCATTATGCGGTTGGGGTGAGAGCGCTGCCAGCTCGGGTTGGTGTTGGTGCTGAAACGGGAGTGTACTATTCCGATAGCGGAGGTATACTCGCCGCTGTCAAGGTCTTTATAGAATTTGCGCAGCTGTCCCACCAGGAACATTCCCTTATATACGATAGTACGGCTTGAGCAGGAGCACACATAGGTATCCGTGTTGCGCTTTTCAAAGACCATTCTTGCAATATAGAGCTTTCTGTCAAAGTCTATACCCACGGAGCAATCCGCAGGTTTTTTTATGAAAGCCTGCATTATTGTCGGCATACTTTCCAGCGCCTTTGAGCCGAGCACGTCGGAGTTCACGGGTACCTCGCGCCAACCGAGAAGTTCAAGTCCCTCCTCCGCAAGCACCCTTTCAAAGGCAGTCCTGGCACAATCCACTTTAGACTCGCTTTGAGGAAAAAAGAACATAGCAATGCCGTATTCCCTGCGCGCTCCTATTTTTATGCCGCATTTCTCGGTCTCCTTTTTAAAGAAATCGTGCGATATCTGCAGCAGTATCCCCACACCGTCACCGGTCTTGCCCTCGGCGTCCTTGCCGGCTCTGTGCTCCAGTGTCTCAACGATTTTAAGCGCGTTGTCAACGACCTTTGCATCAGCTCTGCCGCCTATATTCACGACCGCGCCTATACCGCAGTTCTCATGCTCGAAGCGCGGGTCGTAAAGCCCGTCCCTGTCAAAAGGCTCCTGAACTCTGTAATTATCCATAACTATCTCCCTTTCCCTTCTTCTATACCGTATGCTGCAACCGTATCGGTATATGAATTATTTTATCACATATAATTCATAATGTCAATAGGTTTTTGCAAGTTTCGCATTAAAAAGTTGCAAAAACACTGTTATTTGATCAAAATTTTCGGTGAATTAAGATTATCTCTTTGAATTTCTTAATATGTCGGCATGCAAGTATTTCCCGGCATTTTAGATATGGAGAGATGATCTTATATACTATATAAGAGCAGTTTCCTTTGGTGGCGAAAACAGATGCTATATAAAATCTCCCGATCGGCTCAAGGCAGGTCGGGAGAGTCTTTTAGGATATTTACCGCATATTACACTGCGTTGGGATATATCAGCAGTTTTCGCTGCCAATCCGCTCTTGATAGATATTGAGCAGCTCGCCGAAGCGTTGGAAGTGAACGACCTCCCTCGCGCGCAGGAACTTTATGACCTCGTTGACATCGGGATCGTCCGACAAACGCAGAATGTTGTCGTAAGTAGCGCGCGCCTTTTGCTCCGCGGCGAGGTTTTCCACGAGGTCCGCGATGGGGTCGCCCTTGGATTGCAGATATGCCGCGGTAAAGGGCGAGCCCGCCGCACTTTGCGGATATACCGCGTTTCCGTGATCTACATAGTAGTCTCCCCTGCCGTATTTGTCGAAGCTCTTAGCGCCCTCGCCGTCAGTGAGCTGTCCTACTATGCTGCCGATAATCTCCAAGTGAGCGAGCTC
>CAMWLH010000206.1 GCA_947175045.1 uncultured Clostridia bacterium
CATAGCATATTATAAAACCCAAATCGCTCATAAAACGGCTTCAAGCATTCTTCATAAACCACCGAAATCATGTAGATACGCTTTTCCTTCAGATATTCAATGATTTTATTCATCAGGTCTGTGCCAATACCTTTGCCTTGATAATCCGGACAAACCATTAAATCCTGAATATAAGCATCTGTTACCCCATTTGATACACTATCAATATACCCAATCAGTTTATCATCTTCATAAACTGCAATATGGTAATACGATGTCATCAAAGGGTTTTTATACTCTCTTTCCATCCTGTTCCAGCCCACAGATTCACGCAAATCTGCCAATGCTTTTACAGACACTTTTTCGTTGAATTTGTACATCATTATGTTTTTCCTTATATCCTCATCGTGGAATATTTATATCGTTAAATTCCGATTTATCTTAATAATAATTATACATTAAAGCCGTTACATTGTCAATAAAAACGCCATAGCACTTTTGACTGAAAATCATAAGTGCTATGGCGAAAACTTCCTTATGAGCACCCGTCTTTTTATCCCGCGTTTTCTATTTATTCTCCGAACACCGCGCCCGTATTCGCGGAAGTAACCAGCTTTGCGTATCTGCTGAGATATCCGCCGAATTCTCTGGGAGCTTTTACGCCCCTCTTGCGGCGCTCCTCGATCTCACTTTCATCAACGAGAAGAGTTATCGACCTGTTGGGAATGTCTATGTGTATTTTATCACCGTCATCGACAAAAGCGATAAGACCGCCCTCCGCCGCCTCGGGCGAAACGTGCCCGACAGCCGCTCCGCGGGAAGCTCCGCTGAAACGCCCGTCCGTGATAAGCGCCACGCTGCCGTCCAGACCCTTACCCACGATAGCCGCCGTAGGCGCAAGCATCTCGGGCATTCCCGGACCGCCCTTGGGACCCTCATATCGGATAACCACCACGTCGCCTGCCTTTATTTTTCCGCCGAGGATAGCGTCGCACGCGTCCTGTTCGCCGTCAAACACCCTTGCGGTACCCGTGAAGTCCATCATCTCGGGCTTTACCGCGCCCTGCTTTACAACCGAGCCGTTAAGCGCGAGATTTCCGCTCAGAATGGCAATACCGCCGTCCCTGCGTATCGGAGCGTCCAACTTGTGTATTATCTCTCCGTCCGCGTCGCGAGCCGCCGCTATACGCTCCGCCTGCGTGCCCGTTACCGTCATAACGTCGGTGTTTATGTGACCGCCCTTGGAAAGCTCACGGATAACCGTCTGTATTCCGCCCACCGCGTTGAGATCGGTGATGAACACGCTGCTCGCGGGATTCAGCTTTGCGAGCTGCGGCGTTTTCTTGCTCATATTGTCGATATCGTCAAGAGTGATACCCGCTTTAGCCTCATGAGCTATCGCCAGCAAATGAAGAACGGTATTGGAGGACGCGCCTATCGCCATATCCGTAGCCAACGCGTTCTCCATATTCCGCTTTGTAAGAATATCGCTCGGCTTAATATCCTGCTTTACAAGTTCGACTATCCTCTCGCCCGTTTCCTTTGCCAGCCTGCGGCGCGCAGAGTTTACCGCGGGCTCGGTGCCCGCAGTGGGCAGCGCCAGACCGATTGCCTCCGTAAGGCAGTTCATGGAGTTTGCCGTGTACATTCCCGAGCAGCTTCCGCAGGTAGGACAGGCGTTGTTTTCATAGTCCTTTATAACTTCGTCGCCTATCTCGCCGTTGGTGTACTGCCCTATCGCCTCGTATATCTCGGAATATCCCACGCGCTTGCCCTGAACGCAGCCGGGGTTCATAGGTCCGCCGCTCACAAATATGGAGGGCAGATTCATTCTCGCCGCCGCCATCACCATACCGGGAACTATCTTGTCACAGTTGGGGATAAACACCACGCCGTCCAGCGGGTGAGCCGTCAGCATTACCTCAATGCTGTCCGCGATAAGCTCTCTTGAAGCGAGAGAATATCTCATTCCCTTGTGGTTCATTGCAAGACCGTCGCACACACCGATGGTGAAGAACTCAAAGGGAACTCCCCCCGCGTTGCGGATACCGTCCTTTACATAGCGTGATATCTCGTGGAGATGCTGATGTCCCGGCACATAATCGCTTGCCGCGCACACCACCGCTATAAAGGGCTTATTCATCTCGCTGTCGATTACTCCCAGCGATTTCAGCACCGCTCTGTGAGGAGTTTTCTCCACTCCCGCTCTTATCAGATCACTTCTCATTTTCCTATCCTTTCTCAGAACCTTTATGTGTCTTTAGGCAATACCGTGCAACGCCCGAATGGCGGTTTTGTGCGGTGTTGCCTTTATTTTTTATAAGCTGATGTCAAACCAATACCGATTGATCGTTTCTCCTTTTTCGTTTGGATCGGCAACAATATTTTCAAGCCTGCCATTACAGCTTTCTATTACCCTGACAGACCCTGTATTTGAAGTATGGCAGGCAACTAAGGCTTTGTGCATTTTTTTGTGTCCTGCCTCTTCAAGCATAATTTTAAGCATTTGGACAGCGTAGCCCTTTAGCCTTTCGGAAGGTCTCACGCCGTATCCTATATGCCCCCATGTATTGTACCCCTCAACGGTCAGATAGTGCCTTAAGGACGTTGCCCCTATCAGTCTGCCGTTTTCATCGATAACAAAATAAGAGGACGTCGAGGAATATTTTTTGTCAAGAGCGGCATTTTCACAATCATCCAACATCTGAATAAATTTTGCAAAATCCTCCGGATTATCAAAGGGCTTATCCAAAAACCATGGCGCAATCTGAGTTCCGCTTTCGTTCCATTCCTTCATCATGTCATTGTATTGACCGAAGAAATACAGATCCGGTTTCACAATATGAAGTTTCATAAATCCGCTCTCTGCCCCCTATCCTCTGTGCAGCATAGCCGCGCCGATTATTCCCGCCTCATTGCCAAGGCTGCATATGACAATTTTGGTATTCTTGGCGCTGTTTTTGGAGTATATCTGCTCCGCGACCTGCTTTTTCAGCGGCAGCAGCAGAGTATCTCCCTCGTTGCACACTCCTCCGCCGATACAAAGTATATCGGGCTGAAATATGTTGATCGTATTTGCGATACCGCACGCGAGATACTTCACATACCGCTCGGTTATGGCTTTTCCCGTTTCGTCGCCCTGTTTCATAGCCTTGTAGGCAGTCCGCGCGCTGACGCGTCCGTCCTGTTCTATCAGCCTTGCCGTGAGCGACTCGGGATTGAGCGCCGCCGCTTCCGAGGTCATACGGATAAGCCCCGTCGCTGAGGAATAGGCTTCAAAGCAGCCGTTTCTGCCGCAGGTGCAGGGAAGTCCGTCAACAACAATAACGGTGTGACCTATCTCGCCCCCCGCGAAATTCGAGCCGCTGTAAATTTTACCGTCAATAATTATCCCCGAGCCTACGCCCGTTCCAAGGGTAATGACCACGGCGTTTCTGCTGCCCTTCGCCGCTCCCGCGACAAATTCTCCGAAAGCAGCCGCGTTCGCGTCGTTGTCAAGGTATGTCTTAACTCCGAACTCCGCTTCGATATCCCGCCCCACGGGAGCGTTCACAAAGCCAAGGTTGTTGGAGTATTCCACCGTGCCGCTTTCCCTGTTGCAGGTACCCGGGCAGCCTATCCCTATGCATTCCGCGTCGGAGGGCTTGATACCCGCCTGCTCACAGGCAGCGCGTACAGACTGCTTTATAGCGCCGAGTATCTCCTCATAGGGGCGCGGCGCGTTGGTCTTTACCTTTGCGGAAGCGACTATCCTGCAATCCTCGTCAACTATCCCGCAGGCGATATTCGTTCCGCCGATGTCGATTCCGATGTAGTACATTTATACCCCCAGTCAGTCGCCGATGTCGTCCATGTCATCGATATCGGTAATAATTATCTCGCCCTTTCCGCTTACGGTATATTTTCCTGTTCCCGCGGTCACGAAAACGCTGTCGCCCTTTTTCGCTTTCACGGTCTCGCCCGCCGCGGAGATCTCCGCCTCGCCGTCAAGCACCAGAAGCGAATCAAACGAGCTGCCGTCCGCTTCGAGCCGAGCCGTTCCGTCAAGCTCCAGCTTATGCACAGTGAAGTACTCGCAGGAGCGCAGCAGCGTCATAACGCCGCTCTCAATTTTAAGAGGATTTCCCACCGCCGTGGTGGGGTATTTCGGCGGGGTGAGCACGGTAACGTCCACTGCCTTGTCCACATGAAGCTGGCGCGGCTTTCCGTCAGCTCCCACACGACCGTAATCGTATATCCTGTACGTGGTATTGCTGTTCTGCTGAATTTCCGCGATAAGAATGCCCTTTCCGATAGCGTGTAGCGTACCCGACTCGATAAAGAACACGTCACCCTTATGTACGGGCACATTGTTTGTAACTTCAAGCAGAGTGTTGTCCGCTATCCTGCGGGCAAACTCCTCCTTTGTTATATCGTGCTTGAAACCGTAAAGAAGCTCCGCGCCCTCGTCGCAGTCCACGATATACCACATCTCGGTTTTGCCGTACTCGCCCTCGACCCGCATTGCGTAATCATTCGACGGGTGAACCTGCACCGAAAGGTTGTCCTTGGCGTCAATCAGCTTTATCAGTATCGGGAAATACTCAAACCGTTCGCAATTAGTGCCGAGCACCGATTTCCCCTTTGCCTCGATAAATTCCGACAGGGTCTTTCCGTCAAATTCCCCGCCGCTGATAACGCTCTGACCGTCCTTATGGCAGGACAGCTCCCATGATTCGGCTATCTTGTCCGAATCCAGCTTCTTTCCGTACTCCTCGCGCAGACGGTTTCCACCCCAAAGATAGTCTTTACAAGGCGCGATTAATTTTAAAATCATGATACCC
>CAMWLH010000207.1 GCA_947175045.1 uncultured Clostridia bacterium
AATTAATGGAAAATATCAAGGTTGAATATCAAAATTACATTTTTTGTGCCTTTTGTGAAATATATCTTGGCCACCCGATCTTTTCTGCCACGAGCATAAAAACAGCGGCTGAATATTCAGTCGCCTTTTTTATTTTCAGTTCTGTCGTTTTCGGTTATACTTCTGGTGCTAATCCAAAGCGTATTGACAAAGAGGGTGATCATCTTTTCAACTTGCTTTTGTATTTCGTTTGGAAGAGCGGCAATCATTGAATTGATCTTAACATTTTCCTTATACGGTGTCTTACCCAAAATCAGGTAATCCGTCGGAACGTCAAGGGCGACAGCTATCTTTCCTAAATTCTGAGCTTTCATTCCCTTTTTACCCGTTTCTATTTCCCATAAAAAATCTGCTGACACATCTGCATACTCGGCAAGCTGCTCACGCGTGTATCCGCGTTCTTCACGGGTTTTGCGTATTCTTGCTCCTATGGCAATATTTGACATATCCACTATTACCCCTCCTTTACATACAGTATAACAAGTTTTTAAGAATTGTTAAACCGACATTAGCACTAAATAAAATATGGCAAATGCACGAAAAAATTATTGACATTTGTGTGAGATAGTGCTATAATATAATAATGTAAGATGATGTGATATGTTTTCGCTATAAGGAGGATACTATGAACGAAAACTTGCTAAGTGAATTATTTTTTGGAAATCTTGTTCCCTGTAATTCAATGCCATATAAAACAGAGGAATATGTAAATGCGAGCAGAACCACTGATGAACTAGAAGTACAGCTTGGAAATACGCTTGATAAGGATAATACAAAACTTCTTAATGATCTACTTGAGGCAAAAGACACAATGACTGACGAATTGGTCTTCGCTGCTTTCAAGGAAGGCGTTAAATTGGGTATGGGCTTTGTTATTGAGGGATATAAAACCGGGGGTAACAGCGAGGAATGATCTTCTACTGTTGTCTATGAACAAACAAAGGCGGCTGATAAAACAGCCGCCTAATCAAGTATTTCAAAGTCGAGTATATCAGAAGTATTTATTTCTGTCCTGTCAATCAATGTGATTTTAAAAAAAATATCGTCAATCCGCTTGACCATACCAATTTTCGTGACATAAGCGCCGCCGTTCTTGCGCTCGTCGGGAACGAAATAACATACCTTAACTTGTGGTCGTTCCTTGTCCTCGTTCAGCTTTTGTGCAAGAACTTGAAATTTCCTGTTGAGTATCTCTATTTCGTCCTCGGATAACTCGATTTTGCTGTCAACGAGCCGCGCCGTTTCGTCCATTTGCTCGTCAAGTCCGACAAGAGCCGCAAACGCCGAGAACTGCGCGGCTCGGTCAACCGCGGACATTTTCGGGCGCGAACTTGCGGGGCGCGGCTGATTTATGAGATGATCGTATTTCACGCTCTATGCCCTCCGATTTGCTGATTTCGTTCGCGCATTGTCGCGCCGTCCTCAAAATTCATTCCCTTTAAAATTGCGTTCTTCCCGAACTTATGTTTTATTTTCAGAACGGCAAGCTGCATATCCTCATCGCGTTTTTGTGCGGCGATCTCAGCTTCTCGCGCGGAATAGTCGGTGAACAGGTCAAGCTGCTCCCCCTCGTACTCGTCGGTCTGCTCGGATTTTACCGTAACGCCGCAAGCGCAAATCGTCACGCGCCGCACAAGCAGCTTTGGGTTTATAATACGGTCGAACAGCCGCACCGCCGCCTCTGCTATCGTGTGCGGAGAGTACGTCTTACGGTCGAGATTTTCCGTGCCGTGAGCGTGTTTCGGTATACTCCGACCATAGAAGTCCGTCGTGATCTCTCCGTGATAAGCAGCCGCGATTTGAGGGTTTATCAGACTTTCCGTGTCATATCCTATTGTGAGCGTGAGTTTGTCGGTAACAAGATTTTTTTCGGCAAGGTCAAGCGACAAGTTATCTGCCATTTCCCGCACTATGAGCCGTGCCTTTTCGCAAGAATACGGCTCTTGCAGAACCTGACCGTTGCTAAGACTGTTTGATTGCGGCTTATAAGCCTTTATATCGGCTATGGTCGCAGGCTCGATACCCCAAGCGTGGTCTATCAGCAGCTCGGCGTTCACGCCGAACAGCGCGAACAGGCTGTCCTCATCGTAAGTCGAACGCTCCGCGACATCACCGAGCGTGTACATTCCGTTCTGCTCCAACGTCTTTGCATAGCCCCTGCCAATTCGCCAGAAGTCCGTGATCGGACGATGTTTCCAAAGCATTCTCCTATATGACATCTCGTTCAGCTTTGCGATACGAACTCCGTTTTTATCGGCGGGAATATGCTTTGCCACAATATCCATAGCTACTTTGCTGAGATACAAATTTGTGCCGATACCCGCAGTCGCGGTAATACCCGTCGTTTTCAGAACGTCGAGTATCATTTTTGACGCAAACTCGCGCGGAGTTAATTTATAGGTTTTCAGATAACTTGTCGCGTCGATAAACACCTCGTCTATCGAATAAACGTGTATATCCTCCGGCGCGACGTATTTCAAATAAATTCCATAAATGCGAGAGCTAATCTCCATATATTTCGCCATTCGCGGCGGCGCAACAATATAATCGACCGCCAAAAACGGATTTCTGTTCAGTTCAGAGAGAAAAACGGACTTCCCCGAAAACATTTTCCCGGGCGTATGATACTTACGCGCCTTGTTGACGTCGCGTATCTTTTGGACGACCTCGAACAGCCGAGGTCTGCCGCCCGTGCCAAATGTTTTGAGCGCGGGAGAAACGGCAAGACAGATCGTCTTCTCGGTGCGGCTTTCGTCCGCTACGACAAGATTTGTGTCAAGCGGGTCAAGACCGCGCTCCACACACTCAACGCTTGCGTAAAACGATTTTAGATCAATGGCTATATAAGTTCTATTGTTCACATTATCACCCGCCTATGTACGTTTATTTCATTATATCATAGGCAGTATGAAAAGTCAATAGCTTTAACAAAAAAACAATTGGCAGATTATGGGAATGTGCCATATGTGGCACAAAAAAAGAGGTGCTATAAAAAGCACCGTCGTTACTATTCTTTTTCCGTACTGTTTTCTTCATTGGTTTCTTTTGCTCTACAACAGCGGACGGTATCAATAAACAGTTCAGCCATTTTTTCAAAATTGTCTTTCAGTTCATCTGGCAAAACGGACATCATAATGTTCAGTTTTCCGTCCGCAGCGTTTTCCCGTATGCCGAAAAGCAAATAGTCGGCGGAAACGTCCAACGCAGCAGCCAACTTCGCCAAATTCTGCACTTTCATACCCTTTCGACCTTGCTCGATTTACCATAGAAAATTTGCTGAGATTTCCGCACACTCTGCAAGCTGCTCTAACGTTAGCCCTTTAATTTTTCGGATTTCGCGTATTCTGCTGCCAATCGCCGAATTGGATATATCCATTGTCATTCCACCCCTCTTTAGTATAACAAGTCTTGCAATGTTTTAAAACTAGCAAAAGATAGATTTAATATGTCAAAAGATAGAAAAAATCTATTGACTTTTGCTTTAAAGAGAGGTATAATATAATAAAGAACGGAGAGCAAAAAACGCTCTCCGTTCATCAAAAATGCAACAAGGAACACACGTTGATATTCTAGTCAATGTCCTCGGGCTCAAGTGTGCGAAATGTTTCCGTATCAAAGAACTCCACAATAGAGATACCCATACCGTCACACAAGAGTTTAAGGGTCACAATGCCCGTGTTCTTACTTACGCCATAGATGATATTTTTAACCGTAGAGGGAGGAACGGCAGACAGCCGCGCTAACTTCGTCATATTAAGGTGTTTCTGTTTTATCAGTTCTAACAGCCTTTTAGCGACTTCTTCCTGCATTGCTCTCCCCCCTCGCTATTACTTCTAATGTAATTATAGACTATTTATAGCCCTTTAACGGTCTTTATATAGACTTTTTTAAAAAAATATGTTATAATGGACTATATGTAGACCACATTTGTTTTTGGGGAGGAACGATTATATGAACAACAAGCAAAAAACCGTATGCTTTTCGGGACATAGAATATTACACGAACCTAAAGAGGTTGTTGAAAAGAGCCTAGAGATCGCAATAAGGCAATGTATCTCCGAGGGAGCGGAAACATTTATGACAGGCGGGGCGCTTGGCGCAGATACAATAGCGGCTTGGACTGTGATCCGATTAAGAAAAGAATTTCCCGAAATTCGGCTCATGCTTGCCTTGCCCTGTCCGGCAGCGGAACAAACGTTGAAGTGGTCGGACAGCCAAAGGGAGGAATTTCAGAATATTCTCGATCTTGCCGACGCGGTTAAAGTTCTGTCCGACAAGTATACCGACAGTTGTATGCTAGACCGCAACAGATATATGATTGATAACAGCGGAACGCTGATATACTATCTTCGCACGGAGCGCGGCGGGACGAGTTACACCGTCAGATACGCAAAAAAACAGGCAATCAAACTGATTGCCATTTGAAGTATTGAAAGCAGCCAAAGCATTGGCACAAGCAGAAACCTTGATTAAAAATATGCGGCACTTCTTTGCAGAAATGCCGCACAACTTACAATTTTACAGAGCCGTTCTGTGTTTCATTGACAACGTAATATGCCATCAGCGTATTATTTTCAGCCTTGACATAAATTTTTATGGTCTTGATTTGTTTCTTAGTGCCATTGCGATAGGCTTTCTTGCACATCTCCGTGATCTCGGCAAAGGTATACTCGCTATTACCTGTAACTTATACCAATATACGAGCCCACGAGAACTATCTA
>CAMWLH010000208.1 GCA_947175045.1 uncultured Clostridia bacterium
AAGCGACAACATAATAAATCTAACAAAACAAACAGCTACGCTAAATTATCATTTACATCAATATAAAAATCAAAAAAACAAATGCTCTATCATCGTCTTGACTCCTATCCCTATCAGCACCAGACCGCCAATCAGCGTCGCTTTTGTCCCCAGAAGCATACCGAAGCGCCTGCCGCCAAGCGCTCCGAAAAGGCTTATTGCGAATGTGACCGCTCCGATGAAAGCGGCGGCGGGGACTATTTCCGCGCCTATCGCCGCAAATGTTACCCCCACTATCAGCGCGTCAATACTGGTGGCGGCAGCCTGCGCAAGCAGCGCGGGAACTGTCAGCGAATGCGGCGCGGTCTGCTCCGATGTTCCCGACTTAAGCTCCGATACGCTCTCAATCACCATTTTCCCGCCGATAAATCCCAAAACCGCCAGCGCAAAAAAATGATCCCACCTGCTTATAAGCCCCGCGAACCCCGCTCCCAGAAGATACCCTATAATCGGCATTACCGCTTGAAATCCCCCGAAAAGCGCTGCCGCCAGCACCGCAGTCCGCCTCCTCTTTATCATCAATCCGTCCGAGATAGCCGCCGCGAAAGCGTCCATCGACAGCCCAACCGCTACCAGAAACAGCTCGGCAAAGGACATTTACTCCACCCCCACAAAATAAAAGCTGTTAAATTTTATGTGGGAATTTTCACTGACAGAACGAGACTTGACAAAATAACGGCGATATGCTATAATGTTCACGTGAAAATATTTTCGTGAACGGAGTGGGGTCTTGCACAAGGTCAAAGCAAAGGGAATTTTGTCCTCGGGAAACAGCATGAACGTATACCGCGGCTGTTCTCACGGCTGCATATACTGCGACGCGCGCAGCGACTGCTATAATATGGAGCACGACTTTGAGGATATAGAGGTAAAAGAAAACGCGCCCGAGCTGCTTGAAGCGGCTATCCGCTCTAAGCGCAGGCGCTGTGTTATCGGCAGCGGAGCTATGTGCGACCCCTATCTCCCCGCGGAGGAGGAACTTAAGATCACACGCCGCTGCCTTGAAATTATTGACAGATACCGCTTCGGCGCAGCGCTGCTAACAAAATCCGACCTTATAATGCGTGATATCAATCTTCTCGACAGCATTAACCGCCATGCGGGAGCCTATGTTCAGATGACCCTCACCACCGCGGACGAGGCGCTTTGCAGAATAGTTGAGCCGAACGTCTGCACCACCGCGCGGCGCTTTGAGGTGCTCTTAGAAATGCGGGAGCGCGGCATTCCCACCGTTATATGGTTCTGCCCGATACTCCCCTTTATAAACGACACCGCAGAGAACGTTTCAGCGATTGTGGATATGGCGAAGCGCGCGGGCTGTATAGGGGTGATATCCTTTGGGATAGGTATGACCCTGCGCAGCGGCGACCGCGAATACTACTACCGCGCGCTGGACAGGCATTTCCCGGGGCTTAAGCAGCGCTATATTAAAACCTACGGCAGCGCCTACGAGCTTTCCTCACTCAACGGCGGCAAGCTGTGGAAGCTGTTTGTGAGCGAATGTGAAAAAGCGGGTATAGAGTGGCGCAACGACGTTATCTTCCGCCAAATGCGCCAAATCAGGGAAAGCGAGCAGCTCACCCTTTTTGATATGTAGATGTTCCGAATGATGGTCGCTTAATCCAGGAACACCTTTAAATTCTTGCTTCTCGACTGCTGGCGCAGCTTGCGCAGGGCTTTCGCCTCTATCTGGCGGATACGCTCACGGGTCACCTTAAACTCCCGTCCGACCTCCTCGAGAGTATGCGCACGGTCGCTGCCTATGCCGTAACGGAATTTCAGCACATCACGCTCCCTTTCGGGCAGAGTGTCCAGAGCCTTGTTCAGTTCGTCCTTGAACACCGATTTCACGGCGGTATCTATTGGCGCGGGTGCGTCCTCGTCAGGGATAAAGTCGCCAAGATAGCTGTCCTCCTCCTCGCCGACGGGAGCCTCCAGCGAAACAGGGTCCTGCGCTATGCGGATTATCTCGCGGACGCGGTCGGCAGTCATTTCAAGCTCTTCGGCTATCTCGTCTATAGTAGGCTCATGACCGTTCTTGTGAAGAAGCGCGTTTTGAGCCTTCTTAACCTTTGTGATAGTCTCCACCATATGAACGGGAATGCGTATCGTTCTCGCCTGGTCGGCTATCGCGCGGGTTATAGCCTGCCTTATCCACCATGTGGCATAAGTGGAGAATTTATAACCCTTGGTATAATCGAATTTCTCCACCGCCTTGATAAGCCCGATATATCCCTCCTGTATAAGGTCAAGAAAGGACATTCCGCGCCCCGCGTAATGCTTGGCGATACTCACAACCAGCCTTAAATTAGCCTCGATCAGCCTGTCGCGCGCCGCGGGATCTCCTTTGGAAATGCGCTCCGCAAGCTCTACCTCCTCGTCCGCGGACAAAAGCGGTATCTTCCCTATCTCCTTAAGGTGCATTTTCACGGGATCATCCACCGCAACGCCATCCGCCGACTCCTCGCTGATATCGAGAGCCTTGCTCAGATCGCCGTCAATACTGTAATCATCTTCGATCTTGATATGGTTGCTTTCAAGAAACTCATAGAGCTGGTCAATATCCACATCGATCTCTTCAATGGCGTTATTTATCTGCTGAGAGGTCAACTTACCGTTCTGCTTTCCGCACTCCAGAAGCTCGTTAAATACAGCCCTTGTAATACTGTTCATATTTTATCCTTTCGTTATTTAAAAGAATTTCAAAATTCCCGCGCTCACTCCTTGCGAGCGACTGCGGAAACCTGTCAGAATCTTCTGCGAAAATTATGAATCTCTGTGAAATTCCATACGGTCGCTTTTTGCTGCTCTTTGCATTGATTCAAAAGATTTTCAAAATTTCGTCTACACTCTGCGCAGCACTTGCCATTAAGGCAAACGCACGACTTTTTGAAATTCTAATGCGTTGATATTACGCCGAAATAAATCTTATGTATTATTCAAGGAAATCCTTCAGCTTTCTGCTTCTTGTGGGGTGGCGCAGCTTGCGGAGCGCTTTTGTCTCTATCTGACGTATACGCTCGCGGGTGACCTGAAATTCCTGCCCGACCTCCTCAAGCGTTCTCTGCCGCCCGTCGATAAGCCCGAAGCGCAGGATTATAACGCGCTTCTCCCGCTCCGTGAGAGTATCCAATACCTCCCCAAGCATTGATTTGAGCATACTGTTGCAAGCCTCGTCCGCGGGCGCGGGAGCGTCCTCATCGGGTATAAAATCGCCGAGGTGGCTGTCCTCCTCCTCACCGATGGGCGTTTCAAGGGACACGGGATCCTGGGCAATTCTGATTATCTCTCTTACTTTATCCGTGGACATTCCGAGATATTCCGCGATTTCGTCCTCGCCGGGCTCGCAGCCGTTTTCGTGCAGAAGCTGACTCTGTGCCTTTTTAACGCGCGTGATGGTCTCCACCATATGCACGGGGATTCGGATAGTCCTCGCCTGATCCGCGATGGCTCTCGTAATGGACTGCCTTATCCACCAGGTCGCGTAGGTGGAGAATTTGAAGCCCTTTGTGTAGTCGAACTTGTCCACCGCCTTGATAAGACCCATATTTCCCTCTTGAATAAGGTCGAGGAACTGCATTCCGCGGCGCACATATTTCTTCGCGATACTCACCACAAGGCGCAGATTAGCCTCGCTGAGCCGCTTTTTGGCGTAGGGATCGCCGTTCGCCATTCTCGCCGCCAGATCTATTTCCTCCTCGGTGGTAAGCAGCGGTATTCTGCCTATCTCCTTAAGGTACAGCTTTACCGAATCGTCCGCGAGCACCGCGTCGGCATCAATGCTGTCCATATCGTCGTGATCGGCGCAGTCCAAAATATTGTCGATATCGAAATCCGCGTCGAAATCATCCACTACCTTGATATTAAGACGTTCTATTTTTTCGTAGAGCCGATTGATCTGCTCCGCGTCAAAGCTAAGCGCCTCCAGAGCATCGGTTATTTCCCTTGTCGTAAGAGTGCCCTTCTGCTTGCCTTGATTCAGCAGCTCCTCCAGCGCTCCGCCCGCCGTTTCTCTGTTTTCTGACATTACTTTTTCTTCTCCTTTAATTCTTTTGCTAACCTTTTTATTTCGTCAATTGACATATCCGAAGCGGGCTTCTGCTCCCTGTTCCGATGATAATCATTGAGTACTTGTATATAATCCTCCAGCGCGTCCGTGTCATATGCCGACATATCGTCGCTGACTATCGCCGTTATTCTTCCCATTTCACTGCCCTCAAATTCCTCATTAAACAAGGAAATATCGGGCGTTGAACCTCTTTCGACAATATTCGCCAGACTTTCCAGCACGCGGCGGTTAAATTCCGTCGCGAAACCCTTGTCCAGCCGCTCCCGCACTCTCTCCAGCTTCTCGGGGTTATGGTAGAGATAGCAAAGTATCCCGCGCTCCGCCTTTTCCTCACGGGGGAGCTTATAGGACTCGGGGTTTATCTTGTCGCTGTTTCTCGGGCGTATAAGCTCGCGGGTGAGGTCGCGCTCACTGCGGCGCTTTCCGCGCTGTATCTGGACATTCACCGCCGCTCTTACCGCCTCGGAGGGAATACCCGCAGTCCTCGCCGCGCGCGAGATATACACCTCGCGGTCAAGCGGGTCGGAAATTCCCGCAAGAAATCCCACCGCCTTTTTTATGTAAGCCGACTTTCCGTCCTCCGTCATAAGGTCGAGCCCCTGCGCGAGCCTGTCCATTTCGTAGTCCATCGCGCTGCCCGAGCTTT
>CAMWLH010000209.1 GCA_947175045.1 uncultured Clostridia bacterium
AAGCGACAACATAATAAATCTAACAAAACAAACAGCTACGCTAAATTATCATTTGCATAAGCAACCTTAATTTTATCACGAATAATTCCCTATGAGCTGCGCAAGCTAAAACGGAAGGGAGCTGATTACTACGGACAAATACCCATTCCCCCCCAAGCACGGCTACAATGAGCTTGACGAGGAGGGCATTATGAGCACAAGCTCCGCGGCGGACTGCACGGGACTTATCCCCTCTGAACCGCAAACGCAGAGCGATTATGATAATTACGCGGAGTTATACGACTTTCTGCCGCCCTCCGCCGCCGAGGCCGCAAGACGGCGCGGCGATTGACTTTACAGCTTTTGAGCCGCTATCCCTCACCCATAAAACGGGCGGGGGATAGTCTGATTTTTCGGCTTTTTAAAGGGGCGCATAAAATTTAACTCTCTGTTGAAAACCGTGTTGAAAACGTTTAAAACCTCGGTTATAGCACTTGACTCGTGTTATGAATTTTTAAATACCTAAGAGTTCTGTCTCCGAAAAAACCACCACACTGCCCCCGCCTGTATGCAAAACGGTAACTACGGGCTTCCCGAACAGCCTAACGCAGTTGGTCCACAAAATATTGCTTTTGTCCAGGCGCTTGCTTTTTTTGATGAGCACTCCGGCACCGATAAGTATTTCGCTTTCATTATCGACATAGTCAAGCCGCTTAAAATACATATACCACCAGCCCGACGCAAGCGCTCCCGTGAAGACCAGAAGTACTCCCGCAAGCGGAAAAAGCGCTGCGAGCGCAACTCCCGCCGCCGTGACGAGCACGGGAATTATCATAGCCAGCCAAAATCCCGTCCATAATTTTCTCATAATTTTCACCGATCTCTCAATTTGGTTTATCAATAAAATGCTCCCCGTTGAATAAAATTATGCAATATGACGAAATAAATCGGTCGGTATTGACAAAACAATTTAACGGTGTTAAAATATAAACCGAGTTAAATAACCGTGTTAAGAAAACGGGAGGTGAGACGAGTGGAGTGCTTTGAGGCTCTGAAAGGAGAAACGGAGCTTGGAACGCGGCTTTCGCGGGAGGATTACGACAGGCTGCTGAAAAGTATGCGGCATATGATGAGTATAAATCCCACTGCGCTGCTGAAGAATGTGACCCCCGCGGAGCTTAAGCTGATATACTGTGCGCAGGAATATTTCAAAAACGAGGGCACACCCGTTTCCTCGGCGGAGGCGGCGGAGCGGCTGGGTATTTCCGCGCCGGCGGTTTCAAGAACAGTAAAGGGACTGGAGGTCAAGGGCTGCCTTAAGCGGCGGCTTGACGATAATGACCGCAGAAGTATAAAGATCGAGGTCACGGAAAAGGGGCGCGAGCTGCTGGAGGAAAATATGAAGCGCTACATAGCGCTGCTTGACAAAATATTTGCGGAGTTTTCCGACAGTGAGCTGGCGGATATGGTAAGGCTTCATTGTAAATTCAGCGCGGAATTGAGGAAGATCGCCCTTGCCGCAAATTCGGGCAAAGAATAACCGCGACCAAAGTAACGCAAGAAAAGAGCGACGCAAAGCCAACGCAGCGAAAGCAACGCAGGCAAAGAGCGACGCAAAGCTCACGCAGGAAATTTTTCGCAACAAGGTGCGAATGCGTAGCGAAGCGGAGCGTTTGCGCCGCGGTAGGCGAACGGAGTTCGCCGGTGCGAAAAATTTTTTTAATAAGGAGATTGTATGCTGGAGATCAGGAACATAAACAAGGATTACAAGGCGGGGAACGATATCGTTCACGCGCTTAGAGACGT
Source organism: uncultured Clostridia bacterium (assembly GCA_947175045.1). Classification (GTDB taxonomy): domain Bacteria; phylum Bacillota; class Clostridia; order Oscillospirales; family Ruminococcaceae; genus CAG-115. The sequence continues at coordinate 1,786 of CAMWLH010000209.1, forward strand.
GTCGATATGCTTTAGGGAAAGCGAGCTGGTGTCGGTTCTGGGGCATTCGGGCTGCGGAAAGACGACGCTGCTGAATATTATCGGAGGACTGGATCAGTACACTTCGGGCGATCTTATCATAAACGGGAAGTCCACGAAGCAGTTCAAAGCGCGGGATTGGGATACTTATCGGAATCATTCGGTGGGATTTATATTTCAGAGCTATAATCTTATCCCGCACCAGACGGTGCTGTCAAATGTGGAGCTCGCGCTGACGCTTTCGGGTGTATCGAAGTCGGAGCGCAGGCAGAGGGCAAAGGAAGCGTTGGAAAAGGTGGGGTTGGGAGATCAGCTCAACAAGCGCCCGAACCAGATGTCGGGCGGACAGATGCAGCGCGTGGCTATCGCGAGAGCGCTGGTTAACGACCCCGATATACTTCTTGCCGACGAGCCTACCGGCGCGCTGGACAGCGAGACTTCGGTGCAGATAATGGAGCTTGTCAAGGAGATCGCCAAGGACAGACTGGTTATTATGGTAACACATAATCCTGAGCTTGCGGAGAAGTATTCCACAAGAATAGTCAAGCTGCTGGACGGGCGGATAGTCGGCGATACCATGCCCTTTGACGGCAAAGCCGAGGGTGAGAAGAAGCCCGCGGTCAATAAGGGTAAGAAAAAGACTTCGATGTCGTTCGCAACGGCGCTGGCGCTGTCGCGGAACAATCTTCTCACGAAAAAGGGGCGGACATTCCTCACCTCGTTTGCGGGGAGTATAGGGATCATCGGTATCGCACTGATACTTTCGCTTTCAAACGGAGTACAGGCGTATATTGACGACGTTGAGCGCTCAACGCTGTCCTCCTACCCTATTTCAATACAGCAGGAAACGGTGGATTACTCCAGCCTTATGCAGTCCATGATGGGTATACGCGAGGGCAGCCTAGAGGGCAGGGAGGAAAACCGTGTCTACACAAACGATATATCCACCGAAATGATGAAAACCATGCTCTCGGAGCTGCAGACCAACAATCTCGCGCAGTTCAAGGAATACATAGAGAGCAATCCCGACAATATTCTGGATAATGTTTCGGAGATACAGTACAGCTACTCCCCCGCGCTTTATATTTACGGGAGAGACCTGAACGACAATATACTGCGCGTCAATCCCTCAACGGTGATGGCGGCAATGATGGGCGAAAGCATGGCTAACACTCTTTCGCAGATGGATTCCACCTACTCCTCGCTTATGGGCGGAGGAATATCTATGGGCGGAGCGGACGTGTGGACGGAGCTTCTGGGCAACGATATCATAAGGGAGCAGTACGAGGTGCTGGCGGGACGGCTCCCCGAGAGCTACAGCGAGGTGGTGCTTATAGTAAACGAGCACAATGAGCTGTCCGATGTAACGCTATACGCGCTGGGTCTGCGCGACCAGGCGGAGCTCAACGGCATGATGGCTTCCGTTATGGCGGGCGATAGCTTCGACCTTGACACGGGCGATATGTCTTTCAGCTATGACGAGCTGCTGGATATGTCCTTCCGTCTGCTTACCCCCTCGGATTTTTACGCTGAAAACGGCGAGGGCGGCTACGACAATATGAGCCGTGACGAGGAATTTATGGGCAAGGCGCTGGAAAGCGCTCCCGAAATAAGGGTGGTCGGTATAGTGCGTCCCGATGGGGATTCCCTTTTAAGCTCCGCGACCAACGGCGGCATAGGCTACACCCACGCCCTGACGGAATTTATGATAAACAGGACGAATGAGAGCGTTCTTGTAAAGGCACAGAGGGATAACCCCGATGTGGACGTTTTCACCGGCATTGAGTTCCCCAAGGATAATGAAGTCCCCGAGGAGCCCATGTCCCAGGAGGAAGCGATGTCCATGATAATGGGCATGATGAGCGAGGAGCAGCTCGCGCAGCTTTCGCAGGGCATTCTTGAGTCTCTCACGCAGGAGCAGCAAATGTCGCTTATGCAGCTCCCCGCCGAGCAGCAGATGGCGGCTATGATGGGCATGGCAGACCCGACGCAGCTCTCTATGCAGTTTATGAACGTAATGACCGCGGAGCAGCTCACCGAGCTCATGTCCCTCACCGAGGAGCCCGAGAGCACCGAGGCTACCTATGACGGCAACCTTGAGCTGCTGGGCGTTGCCGATCTCGCAAAGCCCAGCTCCATATCCATCTACGCCAAGGACTTTGACGGAAAAGAAGCCATCACGCAGTTCATCTCCGACTACAACGACTCCAAGGTAGCCGCCGACAAGCAGGAGGACGTTATAAACTACACCGACTATATCGGTCTGATGATATCCTCCGTCAGCACCATAATCGATTCTATCTCCTATATCCTTATCGCTTTCGTGGCTATCTCGCTGGTGGTATCCTCGATAATGATAGGCATTATCACCTACATTTCCGTTCTCGAGAGAACAAAGGAGATCGGTATCCTGCGCGCTATCGGAGCTTCAAAGCGTGATATTTCCCGCGTATTCAACGCCGAAACTCTTATCGTGGGATTTTCCGCGGGAGCTATCGGTATAATCGTGACGCTGCTGCTCAATATACCGATAAACATTATAATAGAGCACCTCACCGATATCGCCAATATGTCCAAGCTGCCGTGGCAGGGCGGTATCATTCTGGTAATAATCAGTATGCTGCTAACGCTTATCGCGGGACTTTTCCCCGCAAAGGTCGCGGCGAACAAAGACCCCGTAGAGGCTCTGCGGACGGAATAAAAAAACAAGCCCGCGGGTGTATGTCCCGCGGGCTTCACTGTATATAAAGTGTTTAGGCAACACCGCACAAAGCCCGCGCTTCGCGCTTTGCACACATCTTGCCTGCATATTTTCCGTCATCTTGCACAAGTTCTCCTTGGCGGGCGTCAGCCCGCCGGCGTCGACCTTGTACAATCTGACGAAAAATCTGACGGCGCAATCTGCGCACAAGCTTTGTGCGGTGTTGCCT
>CAMWLH010000210.1 GCA_947175045.1 uncultured Clostridia bacterium
TTTTGGCGAGAGCCTGCGAAAACGGAGCGCAGCGGAGTTTTTGCGGGCGGGTCGCCAAAAATTTCTTTAAGATAAGGAGTAATTATGAGAAAGATAATATTGATAACAGCTTCTCTGCTGCTTTTGACGGGCTGCTCCGACAATACGGAGCTGGGCGACCGCGCTATAATCCAGGCGGCGGCGATAGATTTTGATCGCGGTGAGTACAGCGTGAGCGCTCTGCTGTTCAGCAGCGGCGGCGGGAGCGGCGATACCATAGACGCGTCGCAGGACAATGTGATAAAGGTGACGGGCAGCGGTAAAACTCTTGCGGAAGCCATAGACAATATCTCGCTTATAGACGGCAAGGAGATTTATATGAGCGAGACCAAGCTGCTGATTTTAGGGGGAGGCTTTACGGAGATAAGCGCTCTGCCCGCGCTCAATACGCTGTATTATGATATGAGATGCAGCCTTAATATGCCCGTGTGCTTCTCCGAGGACGCGGAGCTGCTGACAGATCTTCACTTTAAAGAGGGAATAACCGCCGCTGAGAAGCCGCTTTCAATGATAGAGCACGCCTACTCCGCGGGAGCCTACCCCAAGGCGATCCTGCTGGACGTTCTCGCGGATAACGCGGGCGGACGGGCAACGCTTATTCCCGCGTTTGAGGAAACAGAAAACGGCTACGGAATGACCGATGACGAGGATGGGAAAACGGCGGTGCTGAGCGGCTCCCGCTATATGATAGACGGCAGGCTCTCCGCGCCCTTTGACAGCGCTATGACGACGGGTCTTATGCTGCTTACGGGGCAGGCTGACAAGATATTGCTGAATTTCACGGCGGGTGAGGACAACAAAGAGTATACCTGCGAGGCGTACTGTATAAAGGTGGAGCTTCTGCCGGACAAGGAGGATACCGTCAAGGTTTGCGCACGTTTTCGCGAGAGAAACGGCGCGGCGCTCTCCGAGGAGCAGTGCGACTATGCCCTTGCGGCGCTTACCGAGCTTGTTCGCGGCGCTATGACTATGATGTGAAAAAACGCGTGGTCTGATGACTGCGCGTTTTTTGGCTTTTTACTTACGTTCGCCCTTGATCTTGTCCCAATACTCCTTGGCGGCATGTTCCAGCTTGTTCTTGCCGAACCGATAATACACCTTGTCCCTGAGGTTGTCGGGGAGATACTGCTGCCTAACATAGTGGTCGGGGAAGTCGTGCGGGTAAAGGTAATGCTGACCGCGCACCTTTGCGTCCGCGCCGTCGCAGTGGACGTTCTGCAAATGCCGCGGGAAATCCCCGACTTCTCCGTTCTCAACGTCTGCCAGAGCCGCGTCCATAGCCAGATATGCGCTGTTGGACTTGGGAGAGGTGGCAAGCAGCACCACAGCCTCCCCCAGCGGTATGCGGGCTTCGGGCAGCCCGAGCTGCATAGCGCTGTCCACGCACGCCTTGACTATCGGAACAGCCTGCGGGTAGGCAAGTCCTATGTCCTCGCTTGCTATGACCAGCAGTCTCCGCGAAAGCGATATGATATCTCCCGCGGAAATGAGCCTTGCCGCGTAGTGCAGCGCCGCGTTCTCGTCCGAGCCGCGTATTGATTTCTGTAAAGCGGAGAGCAGGTCGTAATGCTGATCGCCGTCGCGGTCGTAGCGCATATTGCTGCGCTGGGTGAGCTCCGCCGCCAAAGCGAGGTCTATCTTGCCCTCAGCCGCCGAGAGCGCGCACAGCTCCACCGTGTTAAGGCACTTGCGTACATCCCCGCCGCAGCCGCGGCAGATGTATTTCACCGCTTCGTCCTCGACGGAATACTCCACACCGTTTTCCCTTGATATCTCCGCGAAGCCCCTGCGCACCGCGCTTTCAAGCTCCTCCGCGGAAACGGGCTTGAACTCGAATACCGTGCTGCGGGACAGTATCGCGTTGTATACATAAAAATATGGATTCTCCGTGGTGGAGGCTATCAGCGTTATGCTGCCGTCCTCAATGTATTCCAGCAGGCTTTGCTGCTGCTTTTTGTTGAGGTACTGTATCTCATCGAGGTACAGCAGTATCCCTCCGCTGCCGTAAAAGGTATCAATTTCCGCGATAATGCTCTTGAAATCCGCGGTGGACGCGGAGGTTCCGTTGAGCTTGTGCAGCCGCATATTCGCGGATTCGGCGATAATGCGCGCGATGGTGGTCTTTCCCACGCCCGAGGGTCCATAGAATATCATATTCGGTATCTTGCCCGATTCGATAACGCGCGCGAGCGGTCTGTTCTTCCCGATCAAATGGGATTGCCCCACTACATCGCTCAATGCCGTGGGGCGTATTCTGTCTGCTAAAGGCATATTATAATCCCCTGTGCTCCTGAAGGAGCGCGTTTATTTTTGCCAGAGGGTCGATAACGTTGCTTATTGAGGTATCGTGGTTTATAGACGCGATAAAATACGCTATGTACTTTGACACGTCGACCTCCTTGAACCATGGGCGCTTGAGCAGCTCGGGGGTGCGGTAGGTGAGGTTCGTCCCGAATACTCCGTCGATAAGCCCGTCCTCGTAAGCCTTGTCAAAGGTCTCAAGACCGTGGGTGAAAATGGCGTAGGTGGCATATGCGAAGAAACGGTTCGCGTCGCGGGATTTAAGCTCCTTTGCGATATCCAGCATGGATTCGCCGGAGGAAATGATGTCGTCCGCCACGAAAATATCCTTGCCCTTGACCGACGTTCCGAGGTACTCGTGCGCGACTATGGGATTGCGTCCCTTTACAATAGTGGAGTAATCGCGGCGCTTGTAGAACATTCCCATATCCACGCCAAGAACCGACGCGTAGTACATATTTCTGTTCAGCGCGCCCTCGTCGGGGCTTACCACCATAAAATGATCCTTGTCTACTGTCAGGTCGGGGAACGCCTTGAACATCGACTTCAGTACCTGATATGAGGGGATAACGTTGTCAAAGCCCATCAGCGGTATCGCGTTGCACACGCGCGGGTCGTGAGCGTCCACGGTGACCACGTTGGACACGCCCATCGCGTGCAGCTCCTGAAGCATTACCGCGCAGTCCAGCGATTCGCGGTAGCTTCTTCTGTGCTGCCTGCCGCCGTACAGAAGAGGCATGATCACGTTTATGCGGTAGGGCTTACCGCTCGCTGCCTGTATAATGCGCTTAAGGTCGGCATAGTGATCGTCGGGGGACATATAATTCTCCCTGTCGAACAGCTTGTAGGTGCAGCTGTAATTTCCGACGTCTATCAGAATATACAGATCCTTACCGCGCACGGTGCTCTGGATAAGTCCCTTTGCGTCGCCGGAGGCAAAGCGCGGGCACTGACACTCTATCAGAAAATCGTCGCTGGGCATTCCGTTCCTGTCCGCCCACCTTATAAGATAATTGTTTATCTTAGCCGCCAGCTTCTGCGTTCCGTTCCTTGCGATGACGCCTATGGGCGCTACCGACTTGTAATTCTGGTACAGAACCTCGGTATTTTTAACTGTTGTCATTTTTTTTACCTTTCTTGATTATAAATTTCCGCGGCGAAGCCGTTCCGTCAATCATTGCCGAGATCTCCTCTCAGGATATCCCGAACCTCCATCAGACAAAAGCCGAGATAATTCGTGCCGTTCCATAAAGCGGGATTTTCGCATTTGGGATCGTCCCTGCCCATACCGATACCCCATATTTTGTCATAGGGACTTGCCTCGACCAGCACGCGCTCTCCCGTGTTCATCAGGTAATGCCCCAAAGCCTCGTTCTGCGAGAACTTTGCGGTATTTCCCTTTACAACGATATCGCGGCAGGACTTGTCCCAGATATCCTGTTTAAATCCCGATATCTTCCGTCCCAGAGCCTTAAATTGTTTTGGGTGACCCGCGCTCATTATCTCGCGGAGAACCTCTTCATCGCCGAAAAGCACCGCTTTCTGCGCCATCATGTACTGCTCGGCGGTGCGGTACTCCACGCCGTCTACGGTGAAACGGCAGTCCCACCACTGACTGAAGCAGGCGCTTGTTACGCTGCCGTCCGCAGCGGGAGTATGCCCCCAGAAAAAGATATATTTCAGGCGCTTCCCGCGCCTGAATTTGTCCTCAATAAGCTCTCTTGTATATTTCATTATTCATAAAGCGGATATTTGCCGCAGATCTCCGTTACCATGCCGCGTACCTTTTCCTTGCTGCCCTCAAAATCCTTTGCGGTAAGGTAAATACACTCGCCTATCTGCTTCATATCGTCTTCCTTGAGCCCTCTTGTGGTGACCGCGGGAGTGCCTATTCTCACGCCGCTTGTGAAAGCAGGCTTCTGCGGGTCGTTGGGTATGGCGTTCTTGTTGACGGTGATATAAACCTCGTCAAGATGCTGCTCAAGCTCCTTGCCCGTGATGTTGAAGGGACGCAGATCAACCAGCATAAGGTGATTGTCCGTGCCGCCCGAGACCAGATCGAATCCCTTTTCGAGAAGCGTATCCGCGAGCACCTTGGCATTTTTTACCACCTGCTCGCCGTATGCCTTGAATTCGGGCTTGAGCGCCTCGCCGAAGCACACCGCCTTAGCTGCGATAACGTGCATGAGGGGTCCGCCCTGGATACCGGGGAAAACCGACTTGTTTATCTGCTTTGCGATCTCCTCATTGTTGGTGAGGATAAGACCGCCGCGCGGACCTCTGAGGGTCTTGTGGGTGGTGGAGGTAACAACGTCCGCGTAGGGAACGGGGCTCATATGACAGACACTTATACAAATCACCAAGACCAACAAACCAGACAACCTATCCTAAG
>CAMWLH010000211.1 GCA_947175045.1 uncultured Clostridia bacterium
GGCGGCAGAAGCGCTTGAGGAAGCTCTCTGCTTCGGGTGGATAGACGGGCAGATGCAAAGCATTGACGACAAAACCTACAAGAAATACTTTTCTCTGCGCAGGGAAAACAGCAAGTGGTCGGAAAAAAACAAGTCGCTGGTCAAACGCCTTGAGGAACGGGGGCTTATGACCGACCACGGCAGAAAGAAAATAGAGGAAGCTAAGAAAAACGGTCAGTGGGACGCTCCGAAGCCTGCCGAGATCACCGAAGAAGATATCTCGCGCCTGTCCAAGCTGCTGAAAGAATATGAGCCTGCGTTTACAAATTTTCAGGCAATGTCCCCATCGGTTAAGAAAACCTACACGCGCGCCTATCTTGACGCAAAAACAGACGCGGGGCGTGAAAAGCGTATCGCCTGGATGGTGGACAGGCTCAATAAAAATCTGAAACCTATGTGATAATCGCGCCCGACGGGAAATATCCCATCGGGCACGGTTTTATTCAGCAGGTTTCCGATTTCATTTTTGCCTTGAACACCAGAACTGCCGCTATCGTTATAACGACAGCCCAAGCGGCGGTTATCCCTAGATGTCCCCAGAAGTCCTTAAAATTCAGCGAGGCGGCAAGACGCGCAGCGTGTACGGAGTGATAAAAGGGGAGCGCTTTGCAGATTTTCAGCAGAATCCCTCCCGTTCCGTCGGGATCAAACCATACTCCTCCCAGAAACGAAGCAAGCGAAATGACTATCGAGCACAGCCCCGGCGCGGCTTTCTCACCGAATAAGCTGCCGAACAGCAGCCCCAAGCCAATCATCATCACAGCAGTGGGAACAAGCGCAAGCATTGACGCGCCAAGCCCCGCCGCGCTCAGCTTAATGCCTGTAATAACGGATATCGCGAACGAAGCGGCAAAGGTTATCAGCACCTGCGCCAGCGCGATGACCATAACGGGAGCGATATAGCCCATAATAAAATCGCAGGAACGCATGGGAGTCGTGTAAAGCCGCACCAGAAAAGCCCCCGCTCTGTCCTTTGCAACGCTCAGACCGGTGAACAGCATTATAAATGTAAGTCCGAACACCGCGATACCGCCCGACAGGTTGTCAATACGGAAAATGACCATTCCCGCTTCTGCGGGTATGCTTTCATTGACAAGTGTCATTATTATCAGCATTACCAGCGGAAAGCCCAGACAGAAAATATAGCTCAGCGGGTCGCGCATAATTTCCATGAAATTGCGACGCGAGAACGCGATAACTCTATTCATGTGTCTTACCCCCTTCCGCTATTTTCACAAAGGCGTTTTCCAGACCTTTTTCGCCCGTAAGCGTCTCTATTTCCGCCAAAGTACCATGTGCGGCTATCTTTCCCTCTATCATTATCGCTATACGGTCGGAAAGCTGCTCCGCTTCTTCCATGTAATGGGTTGTGAGTATGACGGTTATCTTGCCTTTAAGGGATTTTATCACTTTCCAAAGCTCCCTTCGCGCCAGCACGTCCAGCCCGAGCGTAGGCTCGTCGAGAAACAGCACTTTTGGCGAGGCTATCAGCGCCATAGCTATGGAAAGCTTGCGCTTCCAGCCGCCCGAAAGGGTCTTGGCGCGCCCTTTCGCTTCGTCCAGCCCGAAAAGCTCGGTCATCTCAGATATGCGGCGCTTGGTTTCCTCCTTTGAAAGCCCGTATATGCCGCACATAAGCTCCAGATTCTCCCTCGCCGTGAGATTTTCCGCCACCGCGGTTTCCTGCGGGGAGACGCCTATAAGCCGCTTGACCCTGCCGCTTTCTCTTGCGCAGCTGTGACCTCCGACAAAGCACTCTCCCTTGTCGGGCTCAGACAGGCAGGACAGCATTCTTATTGTGGTGGTTTTGCCCGCGCCGTTTACACCGAGCAGGGCGAAAAGCTCCCCCTCATTTACGGACAGGTTCAGTTCATCCACCGCGCACTTGTCCTTGTATCTTTTTGTGAGATTTTTCGTTTCTATTGCGCTCATTGCATACTCCTTTGCATAAATTCGGGTTTGGGTAAGGGAGCTGCAACGATCCGCGCTATCTGGCTTTGCCCAGCTTGACGAGAGCTATCCCTCTGTCCTCATCGCCGAGAATAAGCAGCGCGTCGCCCGTTTCCAGTCCAAACACCCTGCGGCAATCCTCGGGTAATGTTATCCGACCCTCTTCGTCAACGGCGCTGAAGCCGAACATATGCTTTTTGTCTATCGGTTCTTCCGCCTTGCCGGTTATATTCCGCGCCAGGCAGTCCACCGTCACGCCGTAGATATCCGCCAGCTTTATCACGTTTTCGATATCCGGCAGAGTTTCGCCGCGCTCCCAGTTTGCCACCGCCTGCCGCGAAACTCCCAGCATTTCCGCCGCCTGCTCCTGCGTCAGCCCAAGCCCCTTGCGGTAGGTTTTCAGATTATTGAGCTCGATACCCATTTTCTCGCCCTTCCTTTCGGAACAGCTTACCCTGTTCCTAATTATAAATCAATCCCCGAAGGATTTCCACCAATCGAGGATCACATAAATGTTAATGTTGCTTTACATTTTAACCGCCAGAATGGGATAGCCCTCGATATAGGGCTTCACCATATCCTTGTGGAGTTCCGCCTGCTCAAACAGCATATTCGCGAAGCCGTTTTCCTTAAGGAACTCCGTCAGCCTGCCGAGCGGCAGCTCCGACACCGCGCTGCACACAGGCGAAACCGTAATTACAAGCCGCCCGTCCAGACGGTTTACCCTGAAAGGCCATATCCTGCAATCAAAGGGCTTCATGTCGCCCAGAACGCAGCCGTGTTCACTCGCCATGGGACAATATACCACCTTGTCCCCGTCGAACTCCATATCAAACACATACTCATTTCCGCGCGGAACTATTTTGCACTTATACCGCCCCTCGATATACTCCTTAAGTTCCCCGAAAATCAGCGGTATCTCCCACTTGTCGCTCTCATCAAACCCGCAGCAAACGCGGCATTTCCCGCAGGTCTCCTGCGATAATATTTTTTTCAGCATTCTTTTCTCCTGATCATAATATGAAATTTTCCGCACCGCTGCAAAAGCTCCACTCCGCTTACGCTCCGTTGCGCTTTCACGGCGGCTTGCGGAAAATTTCCTGCGTGGGCTTTATGTTGCGCTTTGTGAATGTTGCCTTTCGGCGAGAGCTTTATGTTGCTCATTTTGAACGAGATTATTGAGCCGCTCCCGCCGCGATCTCCCACAAATAAATCGACGCGACAGTACCGTAAGGCGAATACAGCGCCTTAAACCGCTCCATGGCACGCCTGTCCTTCTGGTCGATGCCGTGCAGGATCGACAGCCCTTTCCGTATCCCGAAATCCGAAAGGCTTAAAATATCCTGTCTTGAAAGACAAAATATAGCCGTCATCTCCGCCGTCCACTCGCCGATACCCTTTACCCTTGTGAGCTCCGCGGTAAGCTCGTTGTCCGAAAGCGCCCGCGCTCTTTCCTCCGACAGTTCCCCGGAAACGAAAAGCTCCGCGCAGCGCGCTATGCACTCCGCCTTACTTTGTGACAATCCGCACCCCTTGAGCCTTTCGGCGCTCCGCATTTTTTCGGGAACGATTTCCCCGAACTCCGCTCCGATCTTACCCCATAGTGTGTCGCAAGCCTTCATTGAAAGCTGCTGATTAACGATATTATAGCACAGACCCTCGAAAAGATCCCCGAAAACTCTCCTCTCCACAAATCCGCGCTTCGCGATAAACTCCCCGAGCTTTCCGTCGCGCCGTGAGAGATAGCTTATTTGCTCCCCGCCGTATTCAAAAAACATTATTCCCCCAGAAAAATCTGCACCCAATAGGCATTATACCCGTCGTGATAATATCCTATGCCTATGTACGCCGCCTGCGCGTTGAGAATATTTGCCCTGTGGCTGTAATCGTTCAGCCAGGAATTAAGAGCCTGTTGCGCCGTGGGGTAATAATAAGCGATATTCTCCGCCCGCACGCTGCGCTTGAGCCCCGCCTCCTCCAGAAGCGTGTACCACCTTGTCCCGTTCGGGCGGGTGTGCGAGAAAAAGCTTGCGCATTCCCGCGCCCTCTGCTGTGCTATATCCGACAGCTCCGGCATTTCCGAAAGCGCCGTCAGCCCGTATTCCGCCCGCACCGCGTTTACCGCTTCAAGCATAGCCTGCCGCTGCGGGTCGTCATACCCCGCGCCTGTTTCGGCGCAAGCGGGCTGCTCCTCTGTTTCATCGGGGATTTCAGTCGGCTGCTTGTCCGCTTCGGGGAGAACCTCCGCAGGCTGCTCCTCCGCTTCCGCGGGAGCTGCGACCGTTTGCCCGTCCGCTTTGGGGAACTCTTCGGCCGTCTGCTCATCCGTTTCGGCAAAGCTCTCAACCGACTGACCGTCGTCTTCTGCGGTAATCTCCGCGCTCTCGGCGGTCTCTTCCGACGTTTCCGCGCTGCCGCTTTCCGCCGTTGCTGCGGGTTCGGCGGTAATGCTGCCCGACTCGGAGCTTTACGCGCTCTCCGCCGCGTCATCCGTTTCCTCCGCTGTTTCGGGGGAATATACCGCCGAATATGCCGCGGGCGCGGTAAAATCATAATCTTGAAAAGCAAAAGCTTCCGTACCCGTTTTCGCTACCGCGTAAGAAATATCCTCCTCCGAGGTGCCGCTTACCGCCGCCGCAACGCTGACGGTAAGCGCTATGCAAGTCCCGCACATCACGGGGATAACATACCTTAAATTTAACATCAGTAAGCGAGCCTTAT
>CAMWLH010000212.1 GCA_947175045.1 uncultured Clostridia bacterium
TGTAGATACCGTCCACCATACTTGTCGCGTTTTCCTTAATGAATGTCTTGTATTCCTCTGTCCGTGTAAGGATTTTTTCGTCAAACGGTACGCCCTGTTCGTCGGCGTTCTGTTCGGGAATGACGAACAGCGTTTTTGTCGCGTCATCAAAGCTGGAAATCTCTATACGAAAAAAATACAAATAAAACTCTCCTTTCCGTTACTTTTTCTTGGAATTATCAAATTCCATATTAAACCCGACCTTTTTATTGCCGTTTTTGTCTGTTCTCTCCGCAAAAGAAACAGCCGCGTCATAGGTTTTCCCCGTGCGCTCCGATTTAAAGCCGCTTATCTTGACCTTGCCCTTTGAGAGCAAAGTCTTTATTATGCTTTCCGTTAATTTCTTTCCCTTTGACGAGAAGAAATAATCGTCCTCATATAAGCGGAAATAACACGTTTTCGGCGAGTTTTCACAGTAATAAACCGTCTTATCGTCTTTAGCGAATTTGTATACCGCACCGCCGCAAACAGGGCATACTCCGAGCGGTTCACGAGGGGGCACGAGGGAGGTATGCGCTCTTGAATTTTCAAGGTTGATTATCGAGTTTATTTTAGCGATTATCCCGGATATCACCTCGTCCACACCAGCCGTTCCGTTTTCGATAGCGGATAACTGCAATTCCATAGCGGCGGTCATTTCAATGCTCTTTACCTCATCGGGGAGCAGAGCAATGACCGTTTTACCCTTATCGGTGGAAACAAGAGTTTTGCCCTTGCGCTCCACAAACCCTACCTTTATAATGCGCTCTATTATGGCGGCGCGAGTAGCGGGAGTACCAAGACCGCGCTCGGAAACATATTCCGACAACTCCTTATCCTCGATACGGCGGTCTATGTTCTCCATAGCTTTAAGCAAGGTGCTTTCCGTAAAACGTCTAGGCGGCGCTGTTTCACATTCCGAGATCTCGATATTTCCGACGGGGAACTCGTCACCCTCCGAATAAGAAACGAGCGCGGAATTTTCCGTTTCGATATAGAATTTTTTCCAACCGAGATCAACGGTGCTTTTTGACTTGCAATGAAATCTCTCGCCGCTCACGTCAAACACATACTCCGTTTCGGTGTATTCGTGCTGCGGGGAAAGCGCCGCCAAAAAGCGCGTTATCACCATATCCAAAATTGCCCGCTCATTCGCTGATAATTCCGTACTGTTTATGTTCGCTATGTATTCGGTCGGAATTATAGCGTGATGATCGGACACCTTGCTGTTATTGATAATTCGGCTATCAATCGTCAGCCCCTCGGCAAGCAGATCGCTCGCCGCGCCTGTATATGTGCGGAGCATATCCACGCGTTGCGGAAGAATTGCTGCCATATCGTCCGTGAGGTAATTACTGTCCGTGCGCGGATAAGTAAGCAGTTTTTTCTCATAGAGCGACTGCATTACCGTAAGCGTTGTCGCCGCCGAAAAACCGAGCTTTTCATTAGCCTCTATCTGTAAAGAGGTAAGCGAGAAAAGCAGAGGACGGTTTTCCTTTTTCGGCTTTGTTACAGCGGAAACGACCTTGCAAACGGAGTTTTCGCATTTTGCCTTGATATTCTCCGCTTCGGCATAAGTGGTGAAATAATCGCCGCTATCGTCAAAATATTCCGCGCCGTTGCTCAAACGCAGCTTATAATACGGCTTTTTTGAAAACCCGTCAATTTCTCCGTCGCGCTGAACTATCATATTGACAACGGCAGTCTGTACACGTCCGACGGGGCAGAGCGCACCGAGATGTTTTGTGTAGAGCCGCGTCAAATTCATACCCCACAGCCAATCTATTTTGGCGCGGGTAATTCCCGCCGCGAAGATATTTTCCTTGTCGGCGGCGGGGAGAAGATTTTCAAAGCCGTTCCGTATGCTTTCGGCGGTAAGCGAGGAAATCCACAGCCGTGAATATGGCTTTGTGCAGCCTATATAATCGTAGACGTATCGGAATATGCACTCGCCCTCGCGCCCCGCGTCCGTCGCGCAGATTATCTCGTCGACCTCCGCGCTGTTCATAAGGCTTGTGAGCCGTTCCAGAACGTCAGCCGCGTTTTCTATCGGCAAAAACTCAAAATCGGGATTTATCGGCAAATCCGAAATATTCCATTTCTCATATTTCGGATCATACTCCTGCGGCTCTTTGAGCCGTACCAAATGCCCCCGCGCCGAGGTAACTATGTACCCGTTCCCGCGCATAACGCCGCCGATATTTTCATCAGCGCCTATAACCGCGGCAATGTCACGAGCCACCGACGGTTTCTCCGCTACTACTAATTTCATCTAACCCCTCCTTTTCGGGTAATTCGGTTGTACCATATATGGCACTTTTTTCGATATCTGTTTTTTCAGACTTATCGGGCGGCTTTTCGGTAATGTCCGCAAGCACTCCCGCTTCAATCGCCGCCGACAATTCCGATATGCTGATACCCTTTTGTGCTATCATTTCGGCAAGCAGCCGAGTTTCGATATTTGCAATTTCGGATTTAATATCGGCGATCTCTCGGTTGACGTTCTTGATGTTTTCCTTTGCCGTTTCAAGGCTTGCCGTAAACCGTTCAAGCTGTTTTTCCTTTTCGCCGAGCCGCTTTTTCTGATACCTCAGGCGGTCGTTATATGTCGGCATATCACAACCTCCCTTGCTTTCGCTTTTCGCGTATCTTGTGTACAGAATACGCCGCGATCACGGCAAGCAACACTCCGCTGTCGATAAGACTGATGTGAAAAACGGGCGGCTTGTAATCCTCCGTTTCGCTCTCACCGCCGTTGTCGGCAGACTCCGAGATTGACGTGTTCGGCGTATTCGTATCAAAGAAATTCACCTTGACCGTGAAAATCAAAAGCGTAAGCATAGCGGTAAGCACTATGCAAATACAGATACGCTGCTTAACGCTCTTTCCCGTGATGTACGCATATAACTTTTTGATAACTATCCCTCCCAATACTCAAGCAAGCCGCCTATTATAGCCTTAGACGCTTCATACCGCGCTTTCTCGTTCTCGGTAAAGTTGTATATCTCGGAATATTCCTTATGGTAATAATCCTTGACCGTGTACAGATTTACCGTGAGTTTTGTGTGATTTACAGGACAATACGGATGACCGCCGCAATAGTGATGTATCTTGCCCTCGCTGTCCGTATAAGACGAACAATGACAGCCCGAAATATACTCCGTTTTGCAATTCTGTCCGGGACAAGCGTGGGGCGAGGTTTCAACCGCAGTCTTATATACAAACGTATCTCCCCACCGACAAGAGTTGTCGTTTACCGTTTTCATAAATTCCTCGAAATCGGATTTTTTAAAATCGAAATCGTAAATTTCTTCATCGGTAACGCCGTCGGCTTGCTGTTTTTCTCTTGTCATAAGCACGAAAAGCAAGGACATATAGTCTGCGTAATCCTCCGTGCCGAATTGCTCAATATATCCGTTTATCGTACCGTCCGCGCCTCTTGCGGGATAAAATGTGACATTATGGCTTTTGTCAACATACTGAATGATTTTCCGAGGTGCGGACGTATCGCCGTTGCAGAAATCCGATACGTTTCCCTCCAGCGCGTCCTTTGCTTGTGTTTCCATAACGTCTTTAGCCTGTTCGATAAATTCCTTGTAGCCCTCGTAAATTTCTTCGGGGGTCTGGTTTTTATCGTCGTCGACGAGCCACGCGCCGCCGCCCGCAACCGAACCGCCCGCGCCGCTGATAAGTGAAGTAAACATCAGAGCGAATATTATTATCAGAGCGATAACCGCTATAATGATCAGACTGTACGGCATAGTTTCGGCAATAAGCCCGACAATTTTAGCAACTGCGCTTGCTACCGCTTTTGCGGCGGCTTGCGCCGCTTTTGCCGCCGCCTTTGCCGTTGCCTTTGCTCCTGTTTTCGCGGCTTTTGCGGCTGCCTTTCCCGCGGTTTTCGCACCGTTCTTCACAGCGCGTTTCGCCAAAAATTTAGCCTCGGCGACCAAATTATGATTTACGCGTTTTCACAATCTTCGCCGCAGCTCCGCAGAGGTCGGCTTATGTATTTTCCGATAAACGCGCTTGGTTATTTTTGCGCCGCCCTTGACGGTTTTCGCACCCGTATGCACGGCGGTTTTCAGAGCGCTTGTGCCGTATTCCTCAACTTGTAAACCCAGCTTTGCGGCTTTAACGCCCGTATCGTCGGATTTGTCGGCTTGACTGTAAAACTGCCGTTTCAGAACCTCGACGGGTTTCTTCGCGAGGTTGACCGCTTTTTTAGCACCGCCGACCGCTTTGGAAATATCCGCTTTTTTCGGTGCGGCAAACCCGCCCATTACTATACCTATAAGCTGCGACTGCTGTTTTTCAAACCTTATACGCTGTTTTTTCAGCTTTTTCAGTTTAGCCTTTTGCAGTTTCGCGGCTTTTTTATGGTTGATAACGCGTTTTTTCTTTTTTGCCAATTCATTCTTGCTGACTGCTCCGTTTTGCAAAACCTTGAACCTTTTGCTTTCAACGGGCTTTGGCGAAAGATTTACAGACTTTTGCAAGGAGTTTTTCGGATTTCCGAGCGGCATTGTACCCTTTGAATTGCTATTCGATATATTCCGCTGTCGACTGCCGCCCTTTATGTTTCTGACCGCCGATCTTTCGGTAATTCCGTGCGTATCGGCACCGTTTACAGTGCGTCCTGTTTTCATAACGCTACCTGTTGTTTTAGCAACAGAACTATCC
>CAMWLH010000213.1 GCA_947175045.1 uncultured Clostridia bacterium
CGTGCGCGTGAAAGCTTCGCTTTCGCTTAATAATAGGGCGGATAAACATATAAATTCTATTTAATTTCACATTAAATTAAACAATCAACACAATAAATCTAACAAAAAATTAGCGTGCCAGCATAAATTATCATTTATATCAGGAGTACATTATGGAAGAGAAAATTTTAGTAGCGGACGACGAGGTAGAGATCGCCGACCTTGTCGAGGTATATCTCAAAAATGAGGGCTACTCGGTGATAAAGTGCTATAACGGAACGGACGCGCTCAAATGCGCGGAGGACAGTGAGATAAGTCTTGCGGTGCTGGACGTTATGCTGCCCGATATCGACGGCTTCGCGCTGCTTCAGCGGCTGCGGGCGGAGTTCGTTTTCCCTATAATAATGCTTACGGCAAAGGTGGAGGATATGGACAAGATAACAGGTCTGACGCTGGGCGCGGACGACTATATCACCAAGCCGTTCAATCCGCTGGAGCTCGTCGCGCGTGTCAAGACTCAGCTTCGGCGCTACACCCGCTACAACACCGCCGATCCCCGCCGCGAGGTGACCGAGATCGATCTGCGCGGTCTGCATATCAACAATAGCTGCCACAAATGCACGCTTAACGGCGAGGAGATTACCCTTACCCCCATTGAATTCAATATCCTGTGGTATCTCTGCCGACGCAGCGGGAATGTGGTTTCCTCCGAGGAGCTTTTCGAGGAAGTGTGGGGTGAGAAATTTCTTGACAGCAACAACACCGTTATGGCGCACATCGCGCGGCTGCGCGAGAAGCTCCACGAGCCGCCGCGCCGCCCGAAATATGTAAAAACGGTATGGGGAGTGGGTTATACAATTGAAAAGTGATCGTATATCGGTGATACGCCGCCGAAGCCGCGTGTCAAAGCGGATCATCGCGCAGTATTTTATCGTGATGATCTGTTTTATAATGCTGTTAGCGTTCGGAATAATCAGCGGGTGGCTCGTTTGCCAGCTATTTATATGGTACGACACCAGTCCTCTGTATCATTTTCTGGCTTTTATAAGAGATAATATGCTGTTTGTTGTCAGCGGGATAATCCTGGTCGGCTGGGCGGTGATAACATATTTTTTTATGGCAAGACCGTTGAAATATATTGACGAGGTAGTCTCCGCGGCGGAACAGCTCGCCGCTCCCGACGACAAGGAAATAGTACTGAGCGCGGCGCTGTACGACGTGCAGAATGAGCTGAATCTGGTGCGCACCCGCGCTCTTAACGACGCGGCAATAGCAAGGGAAGCGGAAAAGCGCAAGAACGATATGATAATATATCTTGCGCACGATCTCAAGACCCCTCTCACAAGTGTGATAGGCTATCTTACACTGCTGCGCGACGAACCGCAGATATCCCCCGAAACGCGTGCGCGTTATACGGGAATAGCGCTTGACAAGGCGGAGCGCCTGGAGCAGCTTATCAACGAGTTTTTTGATATAACCCGATTTAACTTCGCCGCGCTGACGCTGGAGCAGGAGCGGATAAATCTCAGCTTTATGCTGGAGCAGACCGTGAGCGAATTTTACCCCGTGCTGTCGGAAAAGGGACTTAGCTGGAAAACCGATATAATGCCCGATGTGGAGCTATTGTGCGATCCCGACAAGCTGGAGAGGGTGTTTGATAATCTGGTGAGGAACGCGGTGAATTACAGCTACCCCGACAGCGAAATAGAGCTCGTTATGACAGCCGACGAGAAAAATGTGACGATATCATTCAAAAACAGGGGGCGGACTATCCCGCCCGAAAAGCTGGATAAGATATTCGAGCAGTTTTTCCGTCTGGATTCCGCGCGCTCCACGGGAACGGGCGGAGCGGGAGTGGGGCTGGCTATCGCAAAGGAAATAGCGGCGCTTCACGGCGGCAATATATCCGCACAGAGCGGCAATGAGTGTACGGTGTTCACGCTGGTGCTGCCCGTTTAGAGGCAAAAGGTCGGGCGAAAGGCGAAAGATGAAAAGAGCAAGAGGCAAGAAGCTGCGGCTTTTTGCCTCTTGTCATAATATCGTAAGATTTTGCGAATAAAATCGAAATTATCACGAAAGGATATGCGAATAAAAAAGTTGCCCCATTATGCTACAATATATGCGTAGGGCGGAAAGCTGTTCGGCAAAGTGCGGCGCTTAGTCAGCGCAAGCAAACGGTGTCCGAAAAGAACAGCGCAAAGCCCGCGCACCAAAGCACGCTCAAAAATAGCAACACAAAACTCACGCATAAAAGCAACGTTAGCCAAAAGCTGCAAAGCGCCCTCGCAGGAATTTTTTCGCAAGCCGCCGTGGAAGCGGATCTGAGCGGAGCGAAACGGAGCTTTTACAGCGAGCTGGCGCAAACGACGCTAAGCGTCGTTTGCAGCGGTGCGAAAAAATTCAAATTTAAATCAGGAGGATAAAATGGGGAGATTAAATATTGCCGTGTTTTTCGGGGGGATATCCTCGGAGTATGAGGTCTCGCTGCAATCGGCGGCAGCGGTGCTGGAGAACATGGATAAGGGAAAGTACAGGGCGGTTCCCGTGGGGATAACGCGGGACGGCGAGTGGTTTTATTACGGCGGAAGCTGCGAAAGGATACGCGCGGACGAATGGCGGGGCGCGGACTGTACTCCCGCGGTGCTGTCGCCCGACAGGCGGGAGAGAGGGCTTATTTTAAGCGGCGGGGAGCGGGTGAGGATCGACGCGGCGTTCCCCGTAATGCATGGAATGGGCGGCGAGGACGGAACGCTTCAGGGGCTCATAGAGCTTGCGGGGATACCGCTGTGCGGCTGCGGGACGCTCGCTTCGGCGCTGTGTATGGACAAGGATAAGGCGCACAGGCTGGTCCGTGCGGCGGGTATAGACGTGCCGAGTGCCGTGACGCTTGACGGCGGAGAAATTCCCAACATAGGCACGGTAGCCGCTGTGACGGGATTCCCCGCCTTTGTGAAGCCGCTGCGGGCGGGCTCGTCTCTGGGAGTTTCGGTCGCCCGCGATCCCTCGGAGCTGATGAAAAGCGTAGAGCTGGCACGGCAGTACGACAGCAGCGTTATCATAGAGCAGGCTATACGCGGCTCGGAGAACGGCGGGCGCGTCTGCGAGGTGGGCTGCGCGATATTGGGCGGGAGTTCCCCGATAGTCGGCGAGGTAGACGAAGTAGAGATCAACGGGGATTTCTTCGATTTTACGGAAAAGTACACGCTCCGAACCGCTTCGATACACCGGCTGCCGAGAGCGGACGAATCCTCCGAGAAAATAAAGAAAACCGCGCTGAAAATTTACAAGGCACTCGGCTGCTCGGGATTTGCTAGGGTGGATATGTTCCTCAAACCGGACGGCAATATAGTTTTCAACGAGGTGAACACTATCCCCGGCTTTACCGAGCACAGCCGCTATCCCTTGATGATGAGGGCGGCAGGCTACACGCTGGAGCGCGTGGTGGATATGATAATAGAACAGGCGGTGGGAGCATGAGGGTAGATCTGTCGCCGAGAGATATACATTACGGCAGCCTTATCGAGGTAAACGGGAAACACGGGCTGCCGCGGGACTATGACTGTGCGATGTTCCGCGTTGAGGACGGCAGCGAGGTCACCATGCAGAGGAACGCCGCCGTGCTGCTCGGCAAGCTGCTTGAAGCCACGGGTGGGCGGGAAATAGCGCTTGTAAGCGGCTACCGCTCCGCGGAGGAGCAGCGGCGTATATGGGACGACAGTCTGCGCGAGAACGGACGGGAATTTACAAAGAAATATGTCGCCGCGCCCTTTCACAGCGAACACCAGACGGGTCTGGCGATAGACCTTGGGCTGAAAAAAGGACATATCGACTTTATCCGCCCGAAATTCCCCTATGACGGGGTATGCGGGGAGTTTCGCCGCCGCGCCGCGGATTTCGGCTTTGTGGAGCGCTACCCAAAGGGCAAGGAGGATATAACTGGGATAGCTCACGAGCCGTGGCATTTCCGCTATGTGGGAGTGCCCCATGCGGAGATAATGAACGCCAAAGGCTTCACTCTGGAGGAATATCTCCTTTGGATAAGGAAATTCAGATTCGGGGGTTCGCCGCTGATATTCCGCCGCGACAGCCTGCGCGCGGAAATATTCTTTCTTGAAGCGTACAGCGCAAGGATAGAGCTGACCGAGCCTTACAGTATTTCGGGCAACAATGCAGACGGCTTTATAATCACACAGATCACACAAAATCGGGAGAAGAATTATGAAATACGGCACACTTGACATTTTCAGACTTGCGGCGGCGGTAATGGTAACAGCTATCCACACGGCTCCCCTTGAAAGCGTAAACGGCGAGCTTGACTATATTTTCGGGATACTGATACCCCGCGTCGCCGTTCCTTTTTTCTTTATGGTATCGGGACAGTTTATGGATTTTTCCCGATTCTCCGCGGTATTAAAGCAGATAAAAAAGCTGGCGGTCATGTATGGGGTATCGGTACTTATCTATCTGCCGCTGGGTATTTACGGCGGGCATTACGCGGATATAACCCCGATATCCGCGCTGAAAATGCTGCTTTTCGACGGCAGCTACTATCATCTGTGGTATTTCCCCGCCTGCATTCTTGGCTTGATGATCGTGTATCTCCTGCGTTTTCTGCCAAAGAAGGCGGCGATCATCTAGGCCGGGGTTTTGTAGATTATAGGGCTTTTCGTGGAGAGTGACTATGGTGTTGGGGAACT
>CAMWLH010000214.1 GCA_947175045.1 uncultured Clostridia bacterium
CGTTTCGCTTCGCTGCACTGCGCTTTCACAGCGTCTTGCGAAAAATTTTGCTGCGCGGGCTTTTTGTCGATCTTTGCCACTGATTTAAAATATTTTTCGCACCGCCTAGGTTTGCCTTGCAAGCCGCGGCTAGCACGCTGTAAAAGCTCCGTTTCGCTTCGCTGCACTGCGCTTTCACAGCGTCTTGCGAAAAATTTTGCTGCGTGTAAGGAATGTCGCCGTATGGCATTACCACTCAATCTCTATTCCGTTTTGAGATCATTTATTACTCTTTTCAAGAGAACCGCGCCCCCTGTTATTATACCTGAACATAACAACAGCCGCCGCGATTATCACCGCGTAGCCCGCCACGCTCAACAGGTCGGGTATCTGACCCATAACAAAAAATCCCAGCAGTGCGGCGAATATTATCTGCGAGTAATCGTAAACCGAGACCTCCCGAGCGGGCGCAAAGCTGTACGCCGCCGTTATGGTAAACTGCCCGACCGCAGCGCATATTCCCGCCGCAATGAGATAAGTCCACTGTTGCACAGTCATTGAAGAATACCCGAAAATAACAAACGGAAGCGCGGCAAGTGTCGAAAAAGCCGAAAAGAAAAACACCACATAATAACCTTTAACGCCCTTTTGCGTGATTCTCCTTACAAACGTATACGCCGCGCCCGCGCACACTCCGCCGAAAAATCCCGCGCAGGAAGCCGCAAGCTCCGCGTTGTGAAAACTTGGCTTTATAACCAGCATAGCTCCCATAAACGCCGCTGCGACCAAGCTCCACTGAACCTTATCAGCCCGTTCCTTAAGCACTATTGCCGAGAACACTATCGCGAAAAAGGGCGACATCTTATTAAGCATTGAAGCGTCGGATACCGTAAGCCTTGACAGCGCGTAGAAATTCCCCAACATACCCGCGAACCCGAAAGTCGCCCTCATTACCAGGTCGACCCGCGCTCCCTTCGGCGGCACTATGGAGCACCTGTTCCTTATCATTACACCGCTTGCTATTAACAGCGCGAAAAAATTCCTGAAAAACGTCTTTTGCACCGTCGGAACGTCCCCCGACAGCGACACAAACATATTCATAAGCGCAAAAAACAACGCCGACGCAACTATACACCCTATCGCCTTGTACAAGCGAGTGTTCCCCTTTATTTTCGTTCCTCTTCCCCCTTATCTAAAAAAATTTTCCGCGACCCGCCCGCCACGGCTCACTGCGCGGGATTTTTGCTGATCTTTGCGAACGTTGCTTTTATCCGTGACTTTTACGCTGCTCTTTGCTGTGTGGGCTTTACTGCGCGTTGATCTCACTTATATACTTTGGCAGAGCCTGCTCAAAATTCACGCCGTATTCCCGCCTGTCGGAATCGATAGCCGTAAACCGCGCCGCCTCCGCGCAGAAGTCCACTGAAGCGCGCAGAGCCTTTTCAAATCCCGCTCCCCTCATTATCGCTCCCACCATTGCCGACGCAAACAGATCGCCCGTTCCCATACACAAAACGGGCTGCTTGGGCGCGTACTCCTCATAAAACCGCGCTCCGTCATAGGCTGCCGCTCCCGTGAGCTCCCCCGAATTATCCGGCTGAACCCCCGTTATGACCGCCTTTCCCGCTCCGATCTTAATAAGCTCCCTCAACATCTCTTTCGTGTCATACTCGCCATAATCGCGCTCCAGCAGCAGGCACGTCTCCGTGATATTCGGCATTATGATATCCGCCATAGCGCACAGCTCTCGCATTTTCTGCGGGTAATCAGCCGTAAGCGCCGAATACAGCCGTCCGTTATCCCCCATAACGGGGTCGACGAACACCACCGTGTCCTCCGTGCGGAACTCCGCGATAAATTCCTTTATCAGCTCCATTTGCTCCGATGTGGCTATATACCCGGTATATATCGCGTCAAACCGTGTTCCCAGCCGCTTTAGCTGCTCTCCTATCGGCTTTATCTCCTCCGTCAGGTCTCTGATATGGCTGCTCGGGAATCCCGTATGATTCGACAGCACCGCCGTGGGAAGCCCGCAGCACTCCACTCCCGCCGCCGATATCACGGGGAGCGCCGCCGTAAGCGAGCACTTTCCAAGGCAGGAAAAATCCTGTATAGTTATAACTCTTTTCATGCTCTATTTACCCAGAAACGACACCAGAAGCTGCGCCAGCTTCGGTATCTCTATCGGCTTCGCGATATGCCCGTTCATGCCGCTCGCGATAGAGTGTTCTATATCCTCGATAAACGCGTTGGCGGTCATGGCTATTATGGGAACGCTCCGCGCGTCCGCTCTGTCCAGCGCGCGAATGCGTCGGGTCGCCTCATAGCCGTCCAGCTCGGGCATCTGGATATCCATAAACACCATTGAGTAATATCCCTCTGCCGACTTTCCGAACTTCTCCACAGCCTCCGCTCCGTTCTCCGCGAGCTCCACCCTGATATTCGCCTCGTTAAGGAACTCCGCGGCTATTTCAGCGTTAAAACTGAGATCCTCTGCCAACAGAACGATCCTGCCGCCGAAATCAAAATCCGACATACGAACCTTCTGCGGCTCCTCCATGGCTATTTCGCCTATATACTTTTTGTCGCTCTTGGCGCCGCACTTAAGGCATGCCGTTATCTCAAACACCGAGCCCCTGCCCAGCTCGCTCCTTACATGAATATCGCCGTTCATCATTCTGGCGATATTCTGCGCTATCGGCATTCCCAGACCCGTTCCCTGCGCGTTGCCCGTGCGCTTGTTATCCATGCGCACAAAGGGATCAAATATCCTCCCTATAAACTCCTCGGGCATACCTATCCCGTTGTCCTCTACCGTGAACTTATATCTGCACACGCCCTTTCGGTCGCGCTCAGGCTCGTCAACCGTCAGTTTTATTTTTCCGCCGTTCTGAGTATACTTTATCGCGTTGCTCAGCACGTTTACCAGAAGCTGCCGCAGCTTTGTCCTGTCCCCCGAAACGCTGTCGTGGAACTCCCCGTACCGGGTTTCCAAGGTCTGCCCGCGCCGTTCGGCCAAAGGCTTCACCATGCTCACCGTTTCGTCCAGAAATGCCCTCAGGTCGAAATCCTCCTGCGCCAGCTCCGTTTTGCCGCTCTCTATCGCACTAAGGTCAAGCACGTTGTTTATTATCTCCAGCAGATGCCGCCCCGCATAGTCTATCTTCTCCATACAGTCGTTTACCTTGTCGCGGTCGTCGATATGCTCGCGGGCTATCGCCGCCATGCCCAGTATTGAATTGAGCGGTGTTCTTATATCATGGCTCATCTGCGACATAAACAGCGTCTTGGCATTGTTTGCGTTCTTAGCCTGGTAGAACGCGTCGCGCAGCGCCTGCTCTATTCGCCTGCTTTCATTGCGCTCGTTTGTGATATTCCTTACGGTAGTCAGCCCCCATATCTCGTCCGTTTCAAGGTCTCTGGTAAGTATCACCGCCTCGCGGTAGACTCCCTTTCTGTCCTCGATCATAAACTCATACTCTATATCAAACGTGTATCGCTTGCTGTCGAACATATCCATCAAGGTAGTGGTATTAAAGGTATTTCGGAAAAGATCAGCCTCCTGTTTTGTGGTAATGAGCTTGCTTTTTCTGCTGACATACTCATTAAAGGAACAGGGCAGGCTAAGACCCATTCTCGGAATAAGCGGCTCTATACCATCCTGCTCAACTACCTCTTCATACAAAATATCCTTTGTAACATTATATGTATACACTGCCATTGCGGTGGACAGGATAGCCTTTCTGTACTGCCGCTCCGAGCGCAGCGCGAACTCCAGGCGCTCCTTACCGCGGAGCTCCTTTTCCTTTTCCTCGTTTATGGGAAGTATAGTGGTAATCGCCATGTAGGGGCTGCGCTCCTCGTCCGCGGCGGATTGGAACGCCTGTACCCTCACCCACTCATACTCCTCGTCGCGCGGGCTCTTATGCCGAAGCTCCGACTCCAGCAGCGTCACCCCGTCCTCAAAGTGCCTTACCATATTTTTGGTTAGAAATTTGTTGTAATTCTCCTCGCGCTGCTCCTCGGTAAGCTCGCACTCGTCCAGATATCTCTTTATCGTTTCATCAAAGCTGCCCAGCTCCTCCAGCCTGTCCGCCTTCTGACCCAGCCTTGACCCAAGCGAGAACATCTTCCCGCTGCGCAGGTTGACCAGATCGACCTGTCTGTACGGCAGCGCCAGTCCGTCCAGCAGCCTTCTGTGCATGGACTGCCTGAAGCTCTCCTCGGTCTCGTTCTTTATGTCCATAAACACGATAAACTCGCCGAACCGCCCGGCAAGCGGCTTCCGAAACCGCATATACCTCTGCCGCATTCTGTGCACGCTCTCTCCGTCGGGAGTCTTGTACCGCACTTCAAACTGAAATTCATTGTCAAACCTGTCGAAATACTCCGGCATACGCTGTCTGGCGCTCATTCTTCGATACAGATCTGCGTCGTCGCTGACGGTCATTGCCAGAAAATTCTCACGCCACTCGTCATACGTTGTACTGTTATGCAGATTTGTCCCGAAAATACTATCGCTTAAAAAATATATCGTATTCGTCCGTATATCCGTCAGCGCGGACATGGTAAAGCTGTCGATTATCACGTCCATAAGCAGGTTTTTGAACAGCAGTATATCGTTATCCTCCGACATACTTCTCATATCCGGCTCGGAAATATTCTTGAAAAATCCCCTTATTACTATCC
>CAMWLH010000215.1 GCA_947175045.1 uncultured Clostridia bacterium
ATATACGAATCTATACGAAAAAGGCTCGGAGATTACCGAGCCTTTTTGAATTTATTACGCTATCTCCGCGCTCTTTTTCTTTTTGGGAATAAACAGCAGCGCCAGTGTAAGTACAATGATAATTATTGATTCCGCAATGCCGCCCTCTATGCCGAACACTCCGCCCGTCCACAGCTCCATATCGTCCGCAAGCCGAAAACGGAATACCGAGGGACCCGTCATCATTCCGCTTACGGGCAGTCCGAAAACGTTGCCCTGCACCAGATTCCATATGGAATGCGCCGCGCAGCATGGAATGATACTGTCGAATCTTACCGCCATAACCGACATAAATATGCCGAAAAGCAGCAGATTTATAAATACCACGGGATTGAACCCATCGTTGAATATGTGCATTATTGAGAAGAAAGCGGAATTTATCAGCACCGCCGCCCACAGCGGAAGCCTGCTCGCCATCGTTCCCATAAGGAAACCGCGGCACACTATTTCCTCCTCTGCGCCCTGGAGTATCCAGCCGACACAAATCACAATGAAGCACGCCACATTATTCATATCCGTTCCGACATAGCTCACAGCGCCCGCCGCGTAGCATATCAGCAGGCACAGCACGAACTCCCCCGCGCCAAACGCAAGACCTATCGCGTAATCCCTCACGCAGTGGCGCCTGGTCAGACCCATGCTGCCTATACTTCTGCGCTCGATAAAGCGGCAGTAAAGTATGGATATCGCCGCGGGGAATACAGTGATCACCAACTGAAGCGCTATGTACCAGCCCTCGTCAATGACCGTCTGCCCCATAAAATCCTGCATAAATATTATCGGAAACAGCGGTATTGACATCAATATCTGACCCGCATAAAACACAAGCACAAACATCACCAACTGTAATATGGGGTGAGGCTTGAATTTAGCCTCCCGCGCCGCGTCGGTAAAGTGCTCTCCCTTAAAAATATTCTGCATAATTACCTCTCCTCCTCCAACTGTTATTGTGTTGTATATACAGTATAACACCTTTGGTTTGATTTGTCAATAGGGAAATCAAAATTTTTTATAAAAAATTAACGATTTAAAGAAAACGGCATATAATAACATAAAAAGCGTTAGGCGATATGCAGAGAGGGTGTTTTAATGCTGATTGACATAAATTACAACCGATACGCGGCAGTGCGTTATGCTCTTAAGTGGGCGTATTCAAGGAATCCGTGCTTCTACGATTTTCAGGATATAGGCGGCGACTGCACCAATTTTGTTTCACAGTGTTTGTACGCGGGCTGCGGTGAAATGAATTTCTCACAGGAGGACGGCTGGTACTACATCAACTCCGACGACCGCGCTCCCGCGTGGACGGGCGTGGATTTTCTGCGGCGGTTTTTGCTGACAAACAGCGGAGCGGGCGTATACGGCGAACTGACCGGGCTTGGCGGGATAACGGAGGGCGACGTGATACAGCTCGCAAATTCGAGCGGAAGATTCTACCACAGTCTTTTTGTGAGCTATGTCGGATTTCCCGCGATTCCCGAAAATATTTACATCTGCGCACATTCCATTAACGCGCGCAACAAGCGTCTGTCTACCTATAATTACGCCGAAGCGCAGGGAATACATATCCTCGGAGCAAGACGGGACACTGAGTCAGAAAGGCGCTTGAACTGCCCCGAGATGTTGTTTAACAATCGAGCTCCGCGGGGTGCAATGAGCTTTTGAAATTATTTGGGAGGATAACTATGCTGATCTATACTGTAAAAAGCGGCGATACGGTGAACAATATCGCGCGCCGCTTCGGACTGTCCCCTAACAGGATCATTGCCGACAATCAATTGACGAATCCGTCGGCGCTGGTCGTGGGACAAAATCTTCTGATAATGTCGGACACCATACGCTACATACTCGAGGAGGGACAGACGCTCTATTCGCTCTCCCAGGAATACGGTGTACCGCTTGAGACGCTTATCGAAGCCAATCCGAACCTTAACCCCATTCTTTTGCAAGCGGGAGAAACAGTTGTGATACCCCTTAGCACGGAAAGGACGAGACGTCCCGCGGTAGTCAACGGGTACGCCTACCCCAACATCAACGCAAACGCGCTCAATTGTGCGCTTCCCTTTCTTACAATGCTGAGCCCGTTCAGCTACTCGCTCACACCGCGCGGGGAGCTTATCGCCATTGACGACAACGACCTTATTTACCGCGCGTTCCGCTCCGCGGTAATGCCTATAATGGTCGTGACTAATATCTTTGACGGCAGCTTCAGCACCGAGGCGCTCTCGGAAATTCTCGCAAGCGAGGAATCCACCCAGCGCTTGCTCGATTCAATACTGTACGAGCTGGACTTGAAAGGCTACTACGGAGTAAATATGGATATGGAGTATATCTCCCCCGCCGACCGTGGTATCTACAACAGTTTCCTGCGTCGGCTTGCCGACAGGCTCCACGACAGAGGGTATGTGCTTATGACGGCAGTGGCGCCCAAAATCTCCGCCGATCAGCCGGGTATTCTATACGAGGCTCACGACTATCGGGCACAGGGGGAAATCGCGGATTATGTTATTCTTATGACATATGAGTGGGGTTACACATACGGTCCTCCGATGGCTGTATCGCCCTTGAACGAGGTCAGGCGGGTTCTGGAGTATGCCGTTACGGAGATACCGCCCGAAAAGATACTTATGGGAATGCCCAACTACGGCTATGAGTGGACTTTGCCCTACGAAAGCGGTACAGCGGCGCGAACCGTCGGGTTTATCGAGGCGATAGAGCTTGCTCAGCGGTTCGGTTCAGAGATAATGTTTGACGAGCGGGCGCAATCGCCGTATTTCAACTACACCGAGAACGGAGTGCGCCATGTCGTGTGGTTCGACGACCCGCGCAGCATTCACGCTAAGCTGGAGCTTATAGGAGAGTACGACCTGGCGGGCGCAAGCTACTGGACTATCAACCGCTGCTATGTGCCCAACTGGCTGATATTGCAGGATATGTTTGATATCGTCAAGCTATAAAAGCCGCGCCCCGACGTAATTTTGTTACGCGGGGCGCTTGTATTTGTATTATGATCTGTATTCGTCCAGATTTGCTTCGATCAGGGGAGCTATTTCCGTACTGCGCTGCGTCCACGATTCGCCGTCAAAGGCAACCGCGTTCAGCACTGTTCCGAAGTTGTCCCAGAAGGTCTGATTAAATCCGAAGCCGTCCTCAGTAAGAAACTCGAATTTGCTGCCGTCACGCATTTCCTGCCACAGGTCGTATTCCTGCTCTCCCCACTTTATCTGCCATCTGCGGCTGCCCGCGTATTTACCCTCGGTGTAGTATATAGTCGCGGGGTTTACATGATCCTCACGCACCTGCGCGGCTACCTGAGCGTCGATCTCATAAACTCTGAAGCAGTTCATCATATCGACCGCGCCCTTGATGTTTTTCGCGCCCTTGGGTATCGCGAACCCGAATACGTCGTACGCCTGATAATATTTATCCGCCTCAACATCTCTTGGGAAAGGCACGAACGCGAAATCCGAGACTGTATCGAACACGTCGTTTTCTACACCCGTTTTGTTCTGTATCTCCTGGGTAGCGGCAGTGTACGTCCATTCCGGCTCCATGCCCAGGAACAGCAGCTTGTCGCAGTTGGTGGCGAAAAGCTGGGGAGATACCCAGTCACTAAGCTCCTTGCCGTTCATTACCCCGTCGCGGCAGAGGGTCTCGTAAAACGACATCGCACGGGTAACGTTAGGGTCGGAAATGTTGCATACTATGGTGCCGTCGGGCTGCGCGTCCACAAGCGCGACGCCTGTGGTGCTTATCAGCGCCGTCAATATCGTATCCGTCGCGAAAAATCCCATGTTGCCCTCGTCCCTGTCGCAGAACTGCTGCATCATGCTGCGCCACGCGTCCCACGTCCACTCGCCGTTCATGTACAGCTCGTAGGGGTCGGGAAGATTATTCTCCTCAATGGTCTTTTTGGAGTAATTCAGCGCAAAGGACGTGGTGATCCTATGGGGAACCTTATAATGCTTTCCTTTATACGCAAAGGATTCGATCACCTCCGACATATCCTCCCAGAGCGGAGAGTAAATGTCGATATAATCGTCCAGAGGTTCGAACATATTGCGGCTCACCGTTCCGGGGAAACGGCAAACGTCCTGAACGACGATATCGGGGGATTCGTCGGCGGCGATAAGCGTTGAAAGACGTTCAACATAACCATCGCCGCTGGGGCAGGTAGAAAATTCGATCTTGCCGCCGTACTGCTCGCTCTCGAAAATAAGACACTGCTCAGTACCCTTCTGGTCGCTGTGGATATCATAGTAGCCCAGATACTGCACCGTTCCCGCGTTTCCGTCGGGAGTATACAAGGAGGTATCCAAGTCCTTTATCTCCATATCTGTCGCCGCGTTCTCGTCGGGGTCGACGGTTGTCGCGGGGGTTGTAGCGGCAGTTGCGGGTACAAAAACGGAGCTGCCCGAATCCGGGTCTGTTTCCTGCTCGCAGGCTGTGATCCCCAGCAGTAACGCTGTTATGACTGCGCAGCTTAAAATTCTTTTACTTTGTTTCATAATGACCTCCTATGCGGCTTCATTGCCTGCCTCGACAGCGGGCGCGATCAAATTTTCAATAAATTCGGGATTTCTGAACGTATATGAATAACGGTTGTA
>CAMWLH010000216.1 GCA_947175045.1 uncultured Clostridia bacterium
GTGTTATCTCGCCCTTTATCGGGCTCAATAATATTAGACAACTCGGGCTTGGTTTTGTGACAGTTTTTTTCGGAATTTCTCTTTTTTTATTATAACTCTTAAAATCCTTGCTGTCAACCTTGAAATATTTTTTAATATGTGTTATAATAATAGCAAAACGTTCTATAAATCCGATAATTGCCAAAACGCGGATTTAACAGGAAAGGAAAAGTTATGCTGACAAAAAAAGAATTTGACGAAAAACTGGCGGAAATGATAAGGGCGCAGGAAGCTCTTATCAGAAAGCCCAACCCCAAAACAAGCTTTTACAACGGCGTTTATGACCGTTACGAAAACCCGGTGCTCACCGCGGAGCACGCGCCCGTTATCTGGCGCTACGATCTGTCCTACGACGATAACCCCAATCTTATGGAAAGGCTTGGCGTGAACGCTGTCATGAACTCGGGCGCGGTTTATCTTAATGGCAAATATTGCCTTGTGGCGAGAGTAGAGGGGGCGGACAGGAAATCCTTTTTCGCCGTTGCGGAGAGCGATAAGCCCACCGAGGGCTTTCGCTTCAGGGACTACCCCGTGATACTTCCCGACACCTGCCCCGAAGAGACTAACGTTTACGATATGCGGCTCACTCAACATGAGGACGGCTGGATATACGGCGTGTTCTGCTCGGAGAGCAAGGATAAGTCCGTCGGCGATCTTTCCGCGGCTACCGCGCAGGCGGGTATCGTCCGCACGAAGGACTTGACTGAATGGGAGCGGCTGCCGAACCTTGTTTCAAAATCGCCGCAGCAGCGCAACGTGGTGCTTCACCCCGAATTTGTCGACGGTAAGTATGCGTTCTACACCCGCCCGCAGGACGATTTCATTTCCACGGGCTCGGGCGGCGGAGTCTGCTTCGCGCTGTGCGAGGACATTACAAACCCCGTGCTCTGCACCGAGGAAAAGGTTGTCAGCCCCAGAATTTACCACACCGTAACTGAGGTGAAAAACGGCGCGGGAGCGGTTCCGATAAAGACACCCAAGGGCTGGATACACATTGCTCACGGTGTGCGCAACACGGCGGCGGGGCTTCGCTATGTGGTCTATGTTTTCGCGACAGACCTTAACGACCCCTCAAAGCTCATTGCAAGTCCTTCGGGGCTGTTTATCGCGCCGCAGGGCGGCGAGCGCGTGGGCGACGTCTCAAACGTGGTATTCACAAACGGCGCGATCGTGCGGGAGGACGGAGAGGTTTATATTTACTACGCTTCTTCGGATACCAGACTGCACGTTGCCTCCACCACTGTTGAAAAGCTCATGGACTATACCTTCAACACCCCCTCCGACCCGCTTCGCTCCGCGGATTGCGTAAAGCAGCGCTGCGAGCTGATAAAAAAGAATCTTTCTCTGGATTTATCGAGGATCGGCAGGGCATGACGGGCAATATGAGTTTTGGTACAACTGAATACTTCGATCTCTATACCGTTGACAGGCAGCCCCTCGGCAGGCGTATACGGCGCGGCGAGCCTATCCCAAGGGGGGAATACCACATCGTGGTGCAGATCATGACCGTCAACAACAACGGAGAGATATTGCTGACACAGCGTGTTCCCGAAAAGACCAGCGGCGGGCGCTGGGAGTGCTCGGGCGGCTGCGCTGTTTCGGGCGAGACCAGCCGGCAGGCGGCGGTGCGGGAGCTTTACGAGGAAACGGGGCTTATGGTGAGCGCCGAGGATATCCGCCTTGAATGGACTCTCACCACCGACAGTATGCTCAGGGATTTTTATGTGGTCAACAAGGACGCTCCTCTAGAGGGAATGAAGCTCCAGACCGTGGAGGTCTGCGCGGCTAAATGGGTAAGCCTTGAGCGTCTGGCGGAAATGTCACGCTCGGGGCAGACTACACGGACTGTTACCAAGTGGCTTGAATGCCGATATGACGAGCTTCGGCGGTATACGTTGGAGGTCAGGGAGGATTAGCTCGCTTTTGGGCTGACGGGGAATGCCGGCGAGGGAATGTCCACTCAAATGGGCGATGCTGCTGCACGGTGCTGGCTGCCCCCGATACCCCCGAATCAAAAAATCAAGCAAGGCTTGATTTTTTGATATGGAGGGAAAACTCTTGTTTTCCCTCCATACCTCCTTTAGCGCCTCGCTGGCGCTGATTGCGGCGCTTCGCGCCGGGTGTGGGGCTCCGCCCCTGCGCCCCGCCAAAGGGACTAGTCCCTTTGGAATCCCGGTTCCGCGCTTTGCGCGGGGCTTTTAAGACCGTAACTCGCTCAAAATGCTCACAGGAGAAATATCAGTGGATAAAAAGACTATTGACAAAATCAAATCACTTGCCGAAAGCGGAGGCTGCCTGGGAAACTCTGCCGAGGAGATTTTCGCGCGCTGCTTCAACGCCGCTGAAAAAACGCTTGGCATAACTCCCTTTGACGAACAGCTCGCCGCTGCGCTCTCTCTTTCCGAGGGTCGTCTGGTTCAGATGCAGACCGGCGAGGGCAAGACCCTTTGCGCCGTTTTCGCCGCCTGTCTTGAGGCTCTGAACGGCGGAAAAGTCCATATCCTCACCTTTAACGATTATCTCGCGCAGCGTGACTGCGAATGGATGAAGCCCATATATGATGAAATGGGCGTTTCTGTCGGTTATATCGCAGAAAAGACCGATCGCGCTCTCCGAAAAGAGCTTTACAACAAACAGGTTCTGTATATCACCGCAAAGGAAGCGGGCTTCGATTATCTGCGGGATTTCGTTTGCTCCGACACGGCGGAGATGGTATTCCCCGAACAGCTCAATATGGCGATAGTCGATGAGGCGGACAGCATTCTTATCGATGAAGCCCGTATCCCTCTTGTGATCGCGGGTGATATCGCCGTAAACGACGACGGGAGCACCGCGGAGGTCTACAAAAAAATCGGGGACTTTGACGAGAGCGACTATGACTACGACGAGGAGAGCCGCAACGTTTTTCTCACAGATGCGGGAGCGGACAAGGCTGAGGCTGTTTTCGGGCAGGATATGTATTCCGAGGAGGGCGCTCCGCTGCTGGCTAAGGTCTGCGCCTGCCTTAAGGCGAAATTTATCCTGAAAGAGGATAAGGACTACATCGTCAGAGACGGGCGGATACTGCTTATAGACGAGTTTACGGGAAGAACGGCGGAGGGGCGCGTGTTCCCGGGAGAACTGCAAACGGCGGCGGAGGCAAAGCACGGGCTTAAGATCACCTCGCGCGGGAGAATAATGGGGAATATCGCGCTGCAATATTTCGCGCGGCTTTACTCCAAGATCGCGGGAATGACGGGCACGGCGGAATCCGCGGCGGAGGAATTTTCCAAGCTGTACGCGCTGGATATTGAAATTATTCCGACGCATATGCCCTGCCGAAGAGAGGACAAGCCGCTGGAGCTTTATTACAACGGCGAGGAAAAGCGGAAGGCGATAGTCGCGGCGGCAGCGGAAGCGGCGGAGGCTCAGCGCCCCGTTCTCGTCGGCACAGAGAGCATAGAAGAGAGCGAGAGCCTTGCGGAGGAGCTCCGCGGCAGGGGGATAGACTGCGTTGTGCTCAACGCCAAGAACGACACGGAAGAGGCTGGGATAATCGCGCGCGCGGGAGAACGGGGCGCGGTGACTATCTCAACAAACATGGCGGGGCGCGGAGTGGATATCAAGCTGGGCGGCGAGGACTGCCGCGAAAAGGAGTTTGTGACGCGGGCGGGCGGTCTGCTGGTGTTGGCTACCTCAATGAGGGAAAGCTCGCGGATAACCAAGCAGCTTCGCGGGCGCGCGGGCCGTCAGGGCGACGTGGGCGAAAGCAGATTTTTCGCGGCGTTGGACGATGAGATAATGGTACGGCTTGATCTTAAGTCGCTGGTCTCGGGGCGGCATTATCCAAGCGAAAGGGTGAGCGGAAGGATCGAGGATAAGGTTCTGCTGAAAGAAGCGGAGCGCGTTCAGCGCATATCAGAGGGCAATACCTATGATGAGCGCGTGAATCTTATGAAATACACCATGATAGGCGAGAAACACCGCGAGGTCACATTTCGGCGCAGAAGGGCGCTGCTTGACGGAAGCTACAACAGCGAGATGTGGCAGCAGAAAGCTCCCAAGGAATATAAGCGGGCAGCGGAGAAGTTCGGAGAGCAGGCTTTGCGGGAGATGCAGAACAGAGTGCTGGCGGCTCTGCTGAATGAGTTCTGGTGCGATTATCTGGATTATACGGCGTATCTGCGCGAGGGTATTCATCTGACTCAGATAGCGGGACGAAATCCCGCGGAGGAATATAATATAGCATGCGAGGAATATTATCAAAACGCGGCGGCGGAGATACCCGACAGAATGGCGGAAAAGCTGGAGGAAGTGCTGAAATGCGGCGATTTGTCGGAATATAGGGTCGCGGCGCCTACAAGGACTTATACCTATCTGCTTAATGATATGGGCGAGGAATTCAAGGCTAAGCCGATACTGCTTTCGGTGTTCTCGGACGAGCCTGAGGAGAAAGAGGAGCAGAACGGCAGAGAGGAGAAAAAGGGATTTTTCAAGTCGCTGTTCGGGAAAAAATAATCGCAGCTTTTCGCTCGCGCAGCAAAGGGGCGCCCGCATAGAGCAACAGCCCACGCAGGAAATTTTC
>CAMWLH010000217.1 GCA_947175045.1 uncultured Clostridia bacterium
CTTCTGAATATACTGCTTGGCGGTATCGCTCTTCTTGCAGAACAGATCAAGATACTTCTCCGCCGTGTCGATATCGCCGCTCAGCCAGAACAGAAGATAGGTTCTTGCCACGTCCGCGGATGCGTTGCCCTGCGTCGCGTGTGACCAGTCGAGTATATAAGGCGTACCGTCCTCTGTGATTATGATATTGGAGGGATTGAAGTCGCCGTGGCATACCTTGTTGTGCTTCGGCATACTCTCAAGGCGGGTGTGAAGCTCATAGCGGGTGGTTGCGTCAAGCTCCGCAATGCTGATCTTCATATTCATCTTGTCCTTGAGCTTGTTAAGAACGGGGCACTTAGCCGCGTGTACCTTCATCTGAAGATCCACGAACTGCTCCAGATACTCGTCCTTCTCCTTGGGATTTTCTTCCATGAGCTGGGCGAGGGTCTTTCCCGCGATATATTCCGAAACGATAGCCCACTTTCCGTCAATTGTCTTTACCTCAATGACCTTGGGAACGTTTATTCCGATGTTCTCCACACGCGCCTGATTAAGCGCCTCGCTGAGTATGTCGGGCTTAGCGTAGTCCGCGTCAAATACCTTGACAGCCGTATCTCCGTCACGATAAACCGTCTTTCCTGTTCTTACAGCTATAATTCTGTCCGCCATGGCTGTGTCCTCCTGAAATGTTATATTTGGGGTTGCCGATCGCTTTTTATAAAGCATTTATAAAAATGCGGGCTGATTTTTGGTCAGCCCGCTGTTTTTGATAGGGCTGAAAAAGGGAAACTTAGTTCAGCTTGGTCGTCTTGCCGTAGTATGCGTTAAGGTACATTTCCTTGATCTCGCTCATCAGCGGATATCTCGGGTTAGCGCCCGTGCACTGGTCGTCGAATGCCTGCTCGACCATCTCGTCAAGTCTGTCGAGGAAGTCCTTCTCGTCGATACCGTAATCTCTGATGGACTTCTTGATGCCGATCTTCTCCTTGAGCTCGTCGATCATTGCGAGCATTCCCTCGACCTTATCGGCGTCGGTCTTGCCCTTTACGCCCAGGTATTCCGCTACCTCGGCGTACTTAGCGAGAGCGTGCGGATGATCGTACTGCGAGAAAGTACCCATCTTTGTGGGAGCCTCGGAGGAGTTGAAGCGAACTACCTCGTCAATAAGCAGCGCGTTTGCAACGCCGTGGGGCAGATGATGGAACGCACCGAGCTTGTGCGCCATAGAGTGGCATACGCCTAGGAACGCGTTAGCAAACGCCATACCAGCCATCGTAGCGGCATTTGCCATCTTCTCGCGCGCAACATAGTCGGGAGAGCCCGCGTTGTCTCTGGAGGGAGCGCTGTCGTAAGCTCTGGGCAGGTAGTCGAAGATCATCTTCAGCGACTGCTTTGCCAGACCGTCGGTGTAGTCGGTAGCCATAACGGAAGCGAGAGCCTCCAGATCGTGAGTTACCGCGTCGATACCCGAAGCGGAGGTCAGTCCCTTAGGACCGCTCATCATCATGTCCGCGTCAACGATAGCCATCTTGGGCATAAGCTCGTAGTCCGCGAGAGGATACTTGATGCCGGTCTCCTGGTCGGTGATTACCGCGAACGGAGTTACCTCGGAGCCCGTACCTGCGGAGGTAGGAACTGCGATGAAGTATGCCTTGTCGCCCATGTGCGGGAATGTGTAAACTCTCTTGCGTATATCTATGAAGCGCATAGCCATATCCTGGAAATCCGCCTCGGGGTGCTCGTAAAGTACCCACATGATCTTAGCAGCGTCCATTGCGGAACCGCCCCCTACCGCGATAATGCAGTCCGGCTCGAACTTTCTCATGAAGTCAGCGCCGCTCTGTGCGGAAGCGAGGGAAGGATCGGGCTCTACATCGGAGAAGGTGGTGTGGGTAATGCCCATCTCGTCAAGCTTATCGGTGATTATCTTGGTGAAGCCGCTCTTGAACAGGAAAGAGTCGGTTACGATGAACACGCGCTTCTTGTTCAAAACGTCCTTAAGCTCCTGGAGAGCAACGGGCAGACAGCCCTTCTTTATATAAACCTTTTCGGGTGCGCGGAACCAGAGCATATTCTCTCTCCTCTCAGCAAGTGTCTTGATATTTATAAGGTGCTTTACGCCAACGTTCTCGGAAACGGAGTTGCCGCCCCATGAGCCGCAGCCCAGCGTAAGGGAGGGAGCAAGCTTGAAGTTGTAAAGGTCGCCGATACCGCCGTGAGAGGAGGGTGTATTTATAAGCATACGGCAGGTCTTCATGCGCTCAGCAAACTCGTCGATCTTTTCGCGCTCGGTAACCGCGTTGATATACAGCGAAGCCGTGTGACCGTAGCCGCCGTCGGCAATGAGGTGCTCCGCTTTGTTCAGCGCGTCATCAAAGTCCTTGGACTTATACATTGCGAGAACGGGGGAGAGCTTCTCGTGCGCGAACTCCTCGGAGATATCAACCTACTCAACCTCGCCGATGAGTATCTTGGTGGATTCGGGAACGTTTACTCCCGCCAGCTCCGCTATCTTGTGAGCGGACTGACCTACTATCTTAGCGTTGAGAGCGCCGTTTATAATAATGGTCTTGCGGACCTTGTCAATCTCCTTGTCCTTAAGGAAGTAGCAGCCTCTGTCCTCAAACTCCTTCTTAACCTGCTTGTAGAGCTTATCCGAAACGATAACCGACTGCTCCGAAGCGCATATCATACCGTTGTCGAAGGTCTTGGAGTGGATTATGGAGCTTACCGCCAGCAGGATATCCGCGCTTTCGTCGATGATAGCGGGAGTGTTGCCTGCGCCTACGCCGAGAGCGGGCTTGCCGCTGGAATAAGCGGATTTTACCATGCCGGGACCGCCGGTCGCCAGAATGATGTCTACCTCTTTCATCAGCATATTTGTGAGGTCGAGCGAGGGAACGTCGATCCACGCTATGATACCCTCGGGAGCGCCCGCCTTTACCGCAGCCTCGAGAACGATCTTAGCCGCCTCGATGGTACATTTCTTAGCGCGGGGGTGAGGGCTTATGATAATGCCGTTTCTGGTCTTGAGGGAAATAAGGCACTTGAATATCGCGGTAGATGTGGGGTTATTGGTGGGAATTACCGCGCCGACAACGCCGATGGGGTTAGCCACCTTGGTAACGCCGTAAGCCTCGTCGCGCTCTATAATGCCGCAGGTCTTGGTGTTCTTGAACGCGTTATAGATGTGCTCGGATGCGTAGTTGTTCTTGATAACCTTATCCTCAACAACGCCCATGCCCGTCTCTTCTACCGCCATTTTAGCAAGCGGTATTCTCTGCTTATTGGCAGCGGACGCGGCAGCCAGGAAGATCTTGTCGACCTGCTCCTGCGTGTATTCAGAGAACTTCTTTTGAGCCGCCCTTACCCTGTTCAGAGCTTCTTCAAACTTCTCCGCGCTGTCAACGATTTCGTAGTTTGTCATAGTCATCTTCTCCTTAATAATAAATATCGGAAAATTTTTCCGATTCAAACGAATTGGCAGAGGGCTCAATTTATTTTCTTCTGCCTTGTTAATATTTTAACACAATATATCCGTCTTGTAAAATGTATTATTGATATATTCAATATCATTTTTTGATATACCCGTTAAAACAGCAGAATCAAGCCCTTTTTGAGGTAAAATAAACCTCTTTTATATATTAAAATTTTCCTGCGCCGACATGGTGTTGCCCCGGGATGTTATGCTTTTAAGCTATGTTGACGAGGAACTGTTATCCTATGGGGATTTGCTGACGAGGAACTGTGCTTCTGTGAAGCTTTGTTGACAAGAAGCAAATGATTTAAAAGAATTTCAAAATTCCCGCAGGCACTCTCGGTCGTTCGCTTCGCTCATTCCCTGCGAGCGACTGCGGGAACCGGTCATCGTTTGCGTCCGCAAACTCGACCTTTTTGAAATTCCCTGCGTGGGCAATATGTTGCACCTTTTATGTGTTGCTACACTGCGTGAGCCCAGTGCCGCAATGACCCTACATCTCCGACGAAAGCGTTCTGCGCTTGGCGTCGGTTAGGTCGGTTATATATTGTTTATCCTGCTCTGTAAGGCGGTAATCCTTACGGTATATCAGGACGTCCTTGCAAAGCTCGTTTTCGGGGTAGCTTACCGCCGTCAGTCCGTATTCCGCCAGGAGCTCCCGCCGTATCGGCGCGGAGTGCGCGTAGCTGCGCGGAACCCTTTGCAGCAGCTCCAGCATGGTTATACGGTCATATATGCAGAATGTCTTGTCCGAAAACTCCGTTCTTTTAGCGTCTCCGAGTGGAAGCGCGGGCACGGAGTAGTCGGGGATAGTCACCTCAATATACTCCCTAAGCTGCTCCGCGGTGACCTTTTCCGCTTTCGACAGCGGGTCGGAGGCGTTCAGAATAACCGTCGGGGCGAACTCGCATATAGTCTCGAAAAACAGCTTTTTTGAGGAAAACAGGTCTTTAAAGAGCTTGTCAAAGCTCTGACGGTATCGGACTATGCCCAGGCTGAAATCTCCGCGTGCCACATTGGACACGGTTTCCGCTGAGTCGGTCTCACGGCACACCACCCTTACGGGGGTATCGGGGTCGAGCCGCGCCGCGAACGCAGTCACAGCATCGGAGAAATAGCTTCCGCGCGGGGTACAG
>CAMWLH010000218.1 GCA_947175045.1 uncultured Clostridia bacterium
AGCGACAACATAATAAATCTAACAAAACAAACAGCTACGCTAAATTATCATTTATCCGTTTCTCCCGCGTATTTTCCCGACCGCAAAAAATCCTGCAAAAACCACAATATTAACGCAGACTATACTCGCTCCGCAAGGAGTATCCGCCGCGTAGGATATCATCATTCCCGTGATAAACGTGACTACCGCGATCACCGCAGAGCATATCGTCACCGAGCGAAAGCTCCTAAAAACTCTCATAGAGCACAGCGCGGGGAAAATGATAAGGCTTGATATCAACATACTTCCCATCAGCCGCATTCCGATAACTATCGTCACCGCAGTAAGCAGCGCTATCAGCATATTGTACAGATTCGCGTTGATCCCCGTAGCGCGGGAAAAGCTCTCGTCAAAGGTTATCGCGAATATTTTTGTGTAGAAAAACACGAACATCGCCAGCACCACCGCCGCAAGAACAACGCTCACAACCACGTCCGAGCCGCTGACGGAAATAATGCTACCAAAAAGATAGCTGTTTATGTCGATATTCATTCCGCTTGACATCGATACCGCCATCACGCCCACCGCAAGCGCGCCAGTTGAAATAAGCGCTATTGCCGCGTCCCCCTTGATCTTCCCGTTTGAGGAGAGCCGCAGCAGTATGAACGCCGCTGCTATCACCACGGGTATAGCTACCGCCATAGGCGCGAGGTTCATCACCGTAGCCACCGCGAGCGCTCCGAACCCGACGTGAGACAGTCCGTCGCCGATCATTGAAAATCTTTTAAGCACAAGGCTCACGCCCAGAAGCGCCGCGCACAGAGACACCAGAATACCCACTATAAGCGCTCTCACCAGCACGGGCGCGGAAAAAATCTCCCGAATCACATCAGCCATTGACCGAACCTCCCGTCACAAAATCCGAAACGTCGCTTTTTATAAACTCGTCGGTCGTCCCGAAAAACCAATCGTCCGATTTCAGACAGAGAATATGGCTTGCGTATCGTATTGCCGAAATATCGTGCGTCACCATTATAATAGTGACCCCGCTTTTGTTTATATCCTCAATGAGCCCGTACAGCTCCGCCGTGACCATCGGGTCGAGTCCCGACACGGGCTCGTCCAGCAGCAGCAGCTTTTTCGTGGCGCAGAGCGCTCTCGCCAGCAGCACGCGCTGCTGCTGACCGCCCGAAAGCTCGCGGTAGCTCCGCTTTTTAAGCTCGGTTATTCCGAGCCGCTCCATATTTTTCGCCGCCATTTCCTTTTCGCGGCGCGAGTAAAACGGCTTTATTCCCCTTGAATTAAGGCAGCCGGATATTACCACCTCTCCCACGCTCGCGGGGAAATCGCGCTGCGCGCCCGTCTGCTGCGGCAGGTAACCTATTTCCCGCTGCCTTAAGCCGTCGCCTAACTCTATCCTGCCGCTCTCCGGCTTTTTCAGCGACAGCAGCGCCTTTATCAGCGTGCTTTTTCCCGAGCCGTTCTCCCCCACAATGCAGAGATAATCCCCCACATTCACCTCAAAGGACAGCTTCTTTATCACCGTCATATTCTCGTATGACAGAGTTAAGTTTTCGGTTTTGATAAGCGCCATTTTTCTCTAGTCCAATCTGTACAAAAATTTCTCGTAGTCCTTGACATAATAACGAATGTTAGTCCGTCCCTTTTTGATTATCGTGTGCCCCTCGGCTTCCAGCAGCTTTTTCTGTTCCTCGATGCCGCCGGGGTATTTCGGGTTGAGTTCTCCGTTTGCTTTAAGAGTTCTCCAGTATGGCGTGATATCCGTTTCGCGCTGAAAGCTCGCCCATGCCGCTATCGAACAGAATATTCCCGCAGTGATGGGGTCGGTGAAATCCGCGTTGTTTTCTGCGGCGAAATGCTCCCGAATTTCCCCCACCGTTATGACCATACCCTCTGGTACCCGCCGCATTGCCGCGTCATAATCCCGCGGCGGAGCAAAATACATTTTCCTGTCCCCATACTTCTCAATACTTTTCTCGTCTGTGATCTCAACGATTTTCGGCATATCCTTGCCGTCCTTCAGCATTGCATTGAAGTCCTTTTTGTTTTCGTTTGCCATAAACAACACCTCCGAATTTATAATTGACGCGTTTATTATAGCGCATTATAATCGCAAATGCAATGAGACGGTTTACTTTTTTATAAATTCTGCAAAGAAAAACAAAGGCAGTTCATTATTTTTAGTTACACCATCATAAGAAACAGGTTCGCAAATTTCTTTCAAGGTAAAGCCGTGTTTTGCTGCGGCGTTAAGGTAAAACGACAGCGGGCGGTGAAAATGCGCTGTTCCCCAGAATTCATTTTTCAGTCTATAACTGCTTATATAGCGATCCATTGCCTTTGCATAACGATAACCGTCTTCGTCTTTCAGCCATTTGCAGTCATAAAAACACGGGTGAACTATCCCAAAATAAAAGACTCCTCCATGCTTTAGAACTCTTTCACACTCCGAAATAACGAAATCCGCGTCCTCGATGTCCATAAGCACCTGATTTGAAAATACGATATCAAAGCCCCCATCGGAAAATGGCAGCGTTTTTTCTATATCCGCAAGGCTAAATTCCGAGTTTGGGTACCTTTCCCGTGCTATCGCTATCATCTTTTCCGAGCCGTCAACACCAATCGCATCCGCACCGTTACGCGCGAAAAAGTCGGTATACCATCCATAACCGCAGCCGAGATCAAGCACGCGCTCGCCGTTCAGCTGCTGAAAACGTGCTTTAATAACAGACTTGTTGCTTTCGGCAAACTCCGACATTTCTTGGTCATTGGCAAATGCTGCGGCAGCATGATCCCATTGTTGTATAATGTCCTCCATTTTAACCTCCGGTCTTATGCGAAATGTAAAAATCTTTGAGCTCCGCCTTACGCTCAGCGGGGATATCGGTTTTCTTAATGCCGCGGATAGCCCCCTCAAGAGCCAGCAGCCTATGTATGCAGGCGCTTTCGTCTGTCGCCCGTATTTTCAGCCACGCCTTTTCCGCGCCCAACTCCGTGAGCTGCTCCGCAGTTGTTATCCCCACCTCGTTAAGCTGTTTCTCAACTACCGCGCCGATATTCGGCAGCTTGGACAAAGTTCCCATATTACAAAACCTCTTTCAGCATTTCATAATTCCGCCTCATCAGCGAAACATAGGTTTCTCCCGCCTCAAAGTCCTCCGCGGTGATGTTGTGGCAGGTATGAAATTCCTTTGAGCTTAAGCCCTTTTCCTCCGCCAGAGTATCCGCCAGTTTATGGTTTGACAGTTCTATGTAGAACACCGCTCTCACCGCGTCCTCGTCCAGCTTGCCCAGCAGAAAGCCTATCGTTCGCGCGGAAGGCTCGGTCTCGCTGCCGCAGCCCGGGAACGCCGCATAGTAATTCAGCCCGTACTCCCTGAAAAAATACAGCAGCGGAAATCTGTCGCCGAAAACGAAATAACGGCTCTCGCCGGTGAGAAGTTCCGCGAAATCTTCATCCAGCGCGTTTATTTCGCCTATATATTTCTGCGCCGCCGCGTCGTAAAGCTCCTTGTTTTCGGGGGAAATCTCGTCGGCGGCGATTCTTATGCTTTCCACGATATCGGCGGCGTTTTTCGGAGACGTCCAGATATGCTCGTCGTATTCCGCTTCGCCTGTATCTCCGTGCTCGTGAGTTTCCTCCTCCATGCCCTCGGTGTGCTCCTCCTCGACGGTTTCCACCGCGTCCATCATGCGCAGGGTTCTGACGCCATCAGCCGCTTCAAGTATGCCCTCTACCCAGTTGTCCGACTCGCCGCCGTTGTAAATAAACAGGTCGCAGTCGTTTATTTTCACTATGTCCCGCGCCGTGGGGTCGTAGGTGTGACTTTCCGTCCCGGGCTTGAGCAGCATAGTTACCTCGGCGGTATCTCCAAAAATCTGCCGCGCGAAATCGTAGGCGGGGAATATCGTGACGACGATCGACAGCTT
Source organism: uncultured Clostridia bacterium (assembly GCA_947175045.1). Classification (GTDB taxonomy): domain Bacteria; phylum Bacillota; class Clostridia; order Oscillospirales; family Ruminococcaceae; genus CAG-115. Next base: position 3,931 of record CAMWLH010000218.1, read on the forward strand.
TTTCGGCTCCGATCTTTCGTCCGCGTCCGCGGAGCAACCGCACATCAATAAAAGCGCCATAAGCAGCGCGATAATTTTTTTCATTTATCCCCCTTTTCGGCTCTGCCGCAATCGCCGCACAAGCCGTAGATAACCGTTTTACCTATGTCTACAAAAAAATCGTGACTGCCCTCTATATGCCGCTTCATATCCGACATAAATTCACAGTCCATATGGATTATTTTCTGACATTTTTCGCATTTTAAGTGAAAATGGCTCGAACACTCCTCCGACTCGTTGAGTTGATATGAAGCTCCCGTTTTACCGTCCGTAAAACGCTTCAATATACCCTGATCGGTGAGCCGCGAGAGGGTTCTGTAAACCGTAGCTTCTCCCACGGATATACCGCCGTTTTTTATCAGTTCTTTGGCGGTAAAGCAGGTGCCGCGGTGTTTGTTAAAAAAATCCACTATCTCGTCGCGCTGTTTAGTGTTGTAATTGTTTCTGTCCATTTAAAGCTCACCTCCGACGAATTTGATTTTGATTTTCAATTTCATATTATAACACATCTCTTTTGAAAATGCAATAGCTTTTTGAACATTTTTCAAAAAAGCTGCCCCGTTGACAATAAAACGGTATCATGCTATAATTATCTAAAAACCATATGAGAGAAC
>CAMWLH010000219.1 GCA_947175045.1 uncultured Clostridia bacterium
GTCGTGGACGTATACAATATGTTCGGCGAGGCTACTCCCACCTCGATGGAAATAACCGCGATCCGCAAACAATAATTCTTCTTTTGAAATTTATGGAGGTTGATTAAAATGGCACAAAAGGTTACAGGATTTATAAAATTACAGATCCCTGCCGGCAAGGCTACGCCTGCGCCCCCTGTTGGTCCCGCGCTGGGTCAGCACGGCGTAAACATCATGGCGTTCACAAAGGAATTCAACGAGCGCACAAAGGATAAGGCAGGTTTGATTATCCCCGTAGTTATCACGGTTTACGCGGACAGAAGCTTCACGTTCATTACCAAGACCCCTCCCGCAAGCGTTCTTATCAAGAAGGCTTGCAAGGTTGAGAAGGGCTCGGGCGTTCCCAACAAGACAAAGGTAGCGAAGATCACCAAGGCGCAGGTTCAGGAGATTGCGGAGACGAAAATGCCTGACCTCAACGCGGCGAACATCGAAACGGCAATGTCTATGATCGCGGGTACGGCTCGCTCCATGGGCGTAGAGGTAGTAGACTAAATAATTATGCAGTGGGAGGAATTTTTCCGTCAGACCACAAGGAGGATATTAAATGAAACACGGTAAAAAATATGTTGACAGCGTAAAGCTCGTTGATTCTTCCAAGGTTTATGAATCCAACGAGGCTCTTGATTTGGTTTGCAAGACCGCAAAGGCTAAGTTTGACGAGACAGTCGAGCTGCATATCCGTCTGGGCGTTGACTCACGCCATGCGGATCAGCAGGTTCGCGGTGCGGTAGTTCTGCCCAACGGAACCGGCAGGACCATCAGAACACTTGTATTCTGCAAGCCCGAGAAAGCTAACGACGCAAAAGAAGCGGGCGCGGATTACATCGCGGACGACGAGACAGTCTCCAAGATCCAGGGCGGCTGGATGGATTTCGAGGTAGTTATCGCTACACCCGATATGATGGGCGTAGTCGGCAGACTCGGTAAGGTCCTCGGTCCGAGAGGTCTTATGCCTAACCCCAAGGCGGGTACCGTTACCCCCGACGTAGCTAAGGCAGTACAGGAAGCTAAGGCAGGTAAGATCGAGTACCGTCTTGATAAGTCCAACATTATTCACTGCCCCATCGGTAAGGCTTCCTTCGGCGCTGAGAAGCTCGAGCAGAACTTCAACGCTCTGATGGACGCGGTCGCAAAGGCTAAGCCTGCGGCGGCAAAGGGTCAGTATATCAAGAGCTGCACGGTTTCCTCTACCATGGGACCGGGCGTCAAAGTAAACACGATTAGGTTCGGCGTTTAAAAGCAAATGCCGCGCGGGGTCAGTTATGGCTCCGCGCGTTTTTTGTATGAGGTAATTATTATGAGAAAATTCTGCTTATTATCTGCGATACTGACTGCGCTGCTGCTTCCGGGGTGCAAGGGTAACACCTCCTCCGAGAGCCCCGTTATCGAGGACGAGCCGTTTGTGCAGACCCGCGCTATCCGCACGGCGCATTCGGTCGCGCTGGAAAGGCTGGAGTATTTCCCCTGCTCCCGCGACGTGCTTGTGGAGTACCTTGAAAACGAAAGTTTTTCACATGAAGAAGCAGTTGACGCGGTCGATAACTGCGGCGCGGACTGGAACGAACAGGCGCTCGCCAGAGCCATGATGGTACTGGAAAGTTACGAATGCGGGTATAACCATATAGTAAGAGATCTGGAGGAGTACCGCCATTTCACGCACGAGCAGGCGGTATACGCGGCGGACAACTGCGGCGCGGACTGGTTCGCGCTGGCGCTGAAATATGCTCAGGCAGAGATCGACGGCAGTGCGTACAGCTATTCGGGGCTGATAGAAGATCTGGAATCGAGCTGGAACGAGTTCACCCATGAACAAGCGGTCTACGCGGCGGACAATGTAAACGTCGATTGGGCGGCTCAGCCTGCCAGGTCTGCGCGAGACAGGCTCGAGGGAGAGTTTGGGTATTCCTACCTTGGACTGATAGATTCACTCGAATACGACCGCTTCACCCACGATGAAGCGGTCGCGGCGGCTGACGGCTGCGGCGCGGACTGGAACGAGCAGGCGGTAAAGTCGGCTAAGTACGAGCTGCGCTGGCACCCTTCCCGCGCGGGCGCAATAAAGGAGCTCCTGCGGGACGACTACACCGAGGAACAGGCGGTCTACGGCGTTGACAACTGCGGCGCCGACTGGAATTATGAGGCTCATCAGAGGGCTCTCGGGTATGTGGAAAACAATTACGCGCTCCCCAAAATAAAGGAAACGCTTGAATACTACGAGTTCACCGAGGAGGAGATCGCCTACGCGGCGGAAAATCTCGACCTTGACTGGAACGAGCAGGCGCTGATCTACGCGCAGAAGATGATCGACGGCGAAACACACCGATACGGTCACTCCAGACCCGAGGTGGAGAACGACCTTGCGTACAACGGCTTTTCCGAAACGGAGATCGCCTACGCCATGGAAAACCTTGTCGCGGACTGGAAGGAGCAGGCGCTGCGTCGGCTCACCCACTATGCAGGGCTTGGCAGACCGCGCGACGATATCTATGATACTCTGACGGCGGACTACATAGGCTTCACCGAGGAGGAGGCAAACTACGCGCTGGAAAACTGCGGCGTTGACTGGGATGGTCAGCTTGCGGTCTGTGTTGACAATTATCTGGGTTTAAACTATTCCAGATCGCAGGTTATTTATCTGGTAAGCTCGTCCGGACACCCCGGGGAGGACGCGGCACGGGAGCTTGACAGCCGCGGCATCGACTGGAAGCAAAAGGCGGTAGACAGCGCCGTTGCTCACCTTAACTGGTCGCACTACTCGCGCGAGAAAATGGAGGACACGCTGAGATCCGCTCATTTTACCGAGGAGGAGATCCTTTACGGGGTCGAAAACTGTGGCGCGGACTGGAAAGAGCAGTCGGCAGGAATGCTGGAGTACTATATTGAGCAAGGCAAACTTTCCCGCGAGGAAATGCTGCAAAAGCTCGCCGAGGACGGCTACACCGAGGAGGAAGTAGCCTACGCGGCGGAGAAAAACGGAATATGAAAAGACCCCGCGCGGTGAAACTCCGCGCGGGTTTTATTTTATACTATTTAGCGGCTGAGAATGCTGCGCATGCGCTCCACCTTCATATCAAGCTCGGAGCTTGTGCCGCGCTTTTCCCCTCTATCTAGTCCACTTTCAGAAAACGCCGCGGGTATTGACCCGCGGCGCATTGCATCTGATTGAATATTATACTCTGAGCTTCTTAACCTGATCCTTGAGTATATGCGAGTGTCCGCTGAGCTCCTCGCAGGAAGCCGCAGATTCCTCTGCCGTCGCGGAATTCTGCTGTACGACCTCGGAAATCTGATCGATTCCGATGGTTACCTGCTTTACAGACTCGGACTGCTGCTTTGCAGCAACGGTGATCTCGGAAATAACAGCAGTGGTCTTTTCGGAAATGTCCATAACTTCCTTCATGTTCTCCGCGTTGCTCTCCGCAATCTGCGCGCCCTTTGTTACCGCGTCAATTGCCGCGGAAATAAGCGCCTTGGTGCTGCCTGCCGCCTCCGCGCTCTTTGCCGCGAGGTTTCTTACCTCGTCCGCAACGACCGCAAAGCCCTTGCCTGCCTCACCCGCTCTCGCAGCCTCAATAGCCGCATTCAGAGCAAGTATATTGGTCTGGAAAGAAATATCTTCAATAGTGGAGATGATCTTGTGAACCTCGTTCGCCTTCTCCTTGATCTCCTCCATTGCCTCCATCATCTTAGCTGTCTCGCTGTTCTGCTGGAGTATCTTATCAGAGCTGGACTTTGACAGACCGTCCGCCTCGCCCGCTCTCTCAGCGGTACGCTCGACCTGAACGGAAATATCATTGATGGTTGTTTGCAGCTCGTCAACAGCGGTAGCCTGCGTTGTGGTACCCTCCGCGAGAGTCTGTGCGCCGTCCGCGATCTGACCCAATCCCGAGAAGAGGTCGTCTGCCGCGGTGTTTACACTGCCGATAATGTCGGAGAGGTTCTCCTCGATCTTCTTGAACGCGGTACCGATAGGTTCAAAGTCACCGACATAGTTTACGGAGCTGGACTGTGTGAAGTCGCCCTCCGCCATATAGTCAAGCACTTCCGAGATGTCGTGAACATACGAACTGAGCGTATGCTTTGTCTCGGTGAGCTTTTTAGCAAAGTCACCCATTTCATCGTTCGCGAAGTGGAAATGGCTGTCGGGAACGCTCAGATGACCGCGGTACATCGTGTCTGCAATATTGCCGACCTCTTTAAGAGGCTTATCTACCAGCTTGCTTGTTGATGCGAATACCAGTATAACCATAATTCCGGTAACAACTACCGCCATAATAATAGTTAGGACGATGACCCTAGCAATAGCACTGTCGGTGGTAGCGGAGGAGAAGCCCGAAAAGTATGCTCCGACAATGTTATTATTCATACCGATAATGGGGTCATACTGGGTATAGTGATTCTGTCCCTGAATGTCGACTTTACCGACATAAGACTGCCCTCCATCAATAACAGTCGCCTTGATGTTATCCGGCATTTTTGTTCCTGTTATGCGCTGACCGCTTCCATCAAGAATGGTGGTGGAA
>CAMWLH010000220.1 GCA_947175045.1 uncultured Clostridia bacterium
GGCGGAGCTTTTAAATCGAGGCTAACGGAACCCGCCGAAGGCGGGTGGAGTGGTGGAGTGGTGCGAAAAATTCGCATTTAAATAATTTGCTCCTCGTCAGCACTTTATATACAGTCTAAAATCCCGCGCAAGAAACTGCGCGGGATTTTTGTATTATCTAACTATCCCGTTGACCGCCGCCGCCAAGGTCTCCGCCCACATCTTCACGGTGATATCTATATCCCCCGTAGTGACAAGAAATCCGTTGTCCCTGTCAGAGCGCGTAACGCTGCTCAATTCGGTAACGGTGGGAACTCCGATGACAGCGACGGGTATTCCGACGGTGCGCTCGGACAGCTCGCGGCGGCTGCCCGAGGCTCCCGAGCCCGGAATTATGCCGGTGTCGCTTATCTGAACAGTCCTGCCGATAAGCCGCGGATCGCGGCAGGCTAGGGAGTCCACAGCGATAACGCAGTCCGCGCCAATCTCGTTTGCGGCGGAGCGCACCAACCGAACGGTATCTATCCCCGTGCGCACGGCGATATCCGTTTCAATAGCCGCCAGTGAATACCGTATGCCGCTTCCCGGTTCCCGCGCCGCCATGCTTCTCACCGAAAGCGCCCCGAGACTGTCCTGCGTGATGTCGGGGTTGCCCAGACCCGCCGCGAACAACCGTCCCTGCCGCGGTATGACCTGCTCTATGGCGCGCTTCAGAAGCGCCGTCATGCTCTGCGCGTCGGGCTCTCCCTCAAGCGTGATGTATCTTCCCGCGGGCTTTCCCAGACGCTGCGCCGTCTCGGACACGCGCACGTCGGTTATTCCCACGCCTCCCACGTTTCTGCTTAAAACTCTTACGCCGGATTTATCGGAGGCCATCGCCGCCGTTTCCATAGCAAGACCTGTTCTGTTCAAAATTATCCCCCCGCCGCTTTAAAAATAACAAAATAAAAAAATCTCAAAAACCCCTTGAAATTTTATAATAATTGTGATATAATAAAGGATATATGAGATAAAATATATCGAGCTGACAATAAAGCCGTGTTCTCGTCGTTGAATTTTGGTGATTATAGATAAAGCATTCCCCATAATTCGCGAAAAAATACGGCAGCCCGAAACATACAAAAACGGGTAAACAGTGCAAAATCTGACAAGACGCTCGTAAAAACGAGATGGAGGTGAAAAGAAGTGCCGAATATTAAATCCGCAAAGAAAAGAGTACTCGTATCCAGAACGAGGACAGAAGCAAATAAGGCTGCAAAGTCTACGCTCAGAACCGCAATCAAAAAGGCTCGCGCCGAGGGTGCAGATGCTGCTGTTGTAAAGGCTGCCGTAGTTACTGTTGACAAGGCTGCCGGTAAGGGTCTTATCCACAAGAACAAGGCTGCACGGCTGAAGTCTCAGCTTGCTAAGAAGGCTAACGCAACAGCTTAATTTTCCGAAAGGAACGCCATCCGCGTGAGTTTTATGCGGGTGGTTGTTTTTTGTATAGATAAATGACGGGGCTTGCGAAAGGGGATCGGTCAGCTTTGAACTGTACAAGGATCAACAGATCAAAGGCGCTGAAAGATACAGTCAGCAATCGCCATCGCATTGGAATTTCAAAAATTCGCGCATTTGCCCGATGGCAAATGCTGCGCGGTTTCCGCAATCGCGCGGAACGGAGCGTGCTTGCGGAAATATTGAAATTCCCATTTAAACCATTAGTTTAAATCAACATAACCTAACAGCATTAAAAGCCAAGAACAACATATAGGGGGAGTATAACATGAAGAGAAACGATATAGAGATCAAGGATATAAACCGCATAGGGGATATGCTTAGAAATGCGAAGGTATGCCGCCTGGCGCTGTTCAACGGGAAGTATCCCTATATAATACCCATGTGCTTCGGGTATGACCTGGACAGCGATAAGCTGGAGCTTTATTTCCACTGCTCGGCAAAGGGCAAGAAGATAGACCTTATAAAGGCGAACAACCACGCCGCGTTTGAGATAGATTGTCTGTATGAGATAATCCCCGCAGAGATACCCTGCCATTTTACCGCGGCGTATGAAAGCATAACCGGCAGCGGAACGGTGGATATAATCAACGGTATAGAGAAGCTCACGGGGCTTAATTCGATAATGAACAAGTACGGGGAGGTCACCAAGGAGCACAAGTACAGCGAGCAGATGCTGAACAATGTGGCTATACTGAAGCTCACGGTGGAGGAGTTCTGCTGCAAGATACATAATAAGGAAGAAGAGGGTCGGGAGCTGACGGTATGATCGACAGAGCTGCCGAGACACGATATCCTCTGCTGCTGGTTCACGGAATGGGCTTCCGCGACAGGAAAAATCGGTGCTATTGGGGCAGAACGGCAAAGCTGCTGGAGCAACACGGCGCAAAGGTCTTTTTCGGCGGACAGGACAGCAACGGCTCGGTGGAGGATAATGCGAGACGCGTGAAAAAATCCCTCTTAGCTGTGCTGGAAAAGTCGGGCGCCGGAAAGGTGAATATACTGGCTCACTCAAAGGGAGGGCTTGAAGCGCGGTATCTTATAACGCGGCTGGGCTGCGCGGACAAGGTGGCGTCGCTTACGACGCTGGCGACCCCGCACCACGGCTCGGTCACGGTAGACAGGCTGATGAGTCTGGTCCCGCAGGGAGTTATAAGGGCGGGCTGCAAGCCGATAGATCGGTGGTTCGGGCTGTTGGGGGATAAAGACCCCGACACCTACGCCGCGATATGCGCGTTCCGCACCGCCGATGCGGAGAGGTTCAACGAGGAAACTCCCGATGTGCCGGGGATATTTTATCAGAGCTATGGGTTTGTGATGAAGTCCGTTTTTTCCGACGGGTTGATGTGGTTCTCGAACGCGTTGGTAGGGTGTTTTGAGGGAGCCAACGACGGGCTTCTGCCGCCGCGCGCGGTAAAATGGACAAACTACCGCGGAACTTATACGGGAATAGGAAGCCGCGGCATTTCCCACTTTGACGAAACGGATTTCCGCCGCAGGCGCTTGTCGGACAAGGCTCGCGGCAAGCCGAACGAGATCGGGGATATCCCCGAATTTTATCTGGAGATAGTAAAGCGGCTCAAAAAAAGGGGCTTGTAAAAAACCGCATAACGCCCACGCAGTAAAGGGGCTTTCAGCGCAAATCCGCAAAGCGCCCACGCAGGAGAATTTCAAAAAGTGTCATAATTTTCGCAGTCGCGTGAAGTGGAGTTGAGCGAAGCGAAACGGAACGTGAGTGCGGGAATTTTGAAGTTCTTTTAATTCATTTAATTCTCAGCAACACAGCTTAACAGCATCATAGCCCGGATCAGCCTATATAAAAAGGGGAGGTTCAAATTGATGGATAAAGATTCATTTATGGATAAAATAGACGAATGGTACGACAACGACGAGCACGATAAGATAATAGAGGCGATACTCGCCCTGCCCGACAGCAGTCTTGACGACGATATTCTGGGACAGCTCGCGGTGGCTTATAATAATGTGGGGGAGTTCAAAAAGGCGATAGCGGTGCTGGAGAGTCAGCGCCCGCGCATGGACGGGTATTATAAGTTTCATTACCGCATGGGTTACGCGCTGTATTACGCGTCGATGGACGAGGAGTGCGAGAACAACGAGCAGCTCACGGTAAATATACTTGAAAGAGCCAAAACGGAGTTTGCGCGGTGTATGAATCTGAATCCGCCCGAGGACTACCTTGACGACTGCGATATGTTTATGGAGTGGATAGAGTCCGACCTGAACGGCGACGAGGACGAGGAAGAAAACGAGGACGCGGAGCTGTACGAGGAGGAGGAAATGAACGCTGTTGAGGAGCACATCAAGGAGTACTACGGCGAGTTTCCGACGGTGCTGCACGAGATAGTTTCCCCCGATATCCATGTGGATATATGTATAATTCCCCCCACCGACGAGCGCCCCTACTACACGCTTGTGACAATGGGAATGGGCGCGCACATAATGAATATCCCCGAGGAGCTCGCCCCCGAGGAGCACGGCAGGGCGGAGCTGCTGATATGCCTGCCCAAGGACTGGAAGATAGGTGAGAGCGATGAAGAGTGGTTCTGGCCGATAAGGCTGCTGAAAACGCTGGCGCGTCTGCCGATAAACTGCGACACATGGCTTGGCTGGGGACATTCCGTGGACAACCGCGACCCATACTGCGGCAATATGGAGCTGTGCGGCTCAATGCTGATATACCCCGAGGATACCGAGCAGGGCGCGGACTGCTGCATTCTGCCCAATGGAGACGCGGTGAATTTCTTTGAGGTGATACCAATATACAGGGAGGAAATGAATTTCAAAATAGAGCACGACACGCAGACTTTATTAAAGAAGATGGAGGGCATAAGCCATATAACCGATGTGAACCGCCCGAACTGCTGCAAGAAGAAGCCCGGCAAAAATTGATGGCAGCATAACGTTGTTGCATGGAATTTCAAAAAGCTGCCCGGTTCCCGCAAGCACGCTCCGTTGGCGTTTAGCGAAGCTGAACGGAACGGAGCGTGCTTGCGGGAATTTTGAAATTCTTTTAAGGTAATACCGCACAAAGATTGTGCGCTGATTGCGCCGTCAGATTTTTCG